>JAFQDC010000028.1 GCA_017416205.1 Clostridia bacterium
CGAAACGATATTTACAGCGAGACGATATGTCTGTATCGGGTCGTCGAGGACGTCGACCCCTACAACAATGTTATTGCAAATCCCACCCTCAAACCAAAATTTGACGGATAAACATTAAAGGCTGTCGCACTTGCGACAGCCCTGTTTCTCACTTTGTCAGCTCATCAAGGGTTCCGAATCTGTACCCTAGAGCTTTCCATTCCCGAATCAGATCCCCGAGAATTGCGGCGTTTGTCTTTGACGTGGGATGAAGAAGGATCACCTCGCCGTTGTGGGTCCCCGAGAGAACCTTTTCGTAAGCGGCAGACGGGGTGAGCTGTGCGTTGTTGTCCCAGTCCGCATAAGCATAGCTCCAGAATATGGTCTTGTAACCGTTCTTTGCGGCAATCCTCAGATTGTCCTCTGAAAAACGCCCCTCGGGAGGTCTGTAATAATCAGAAAGCTTGATCCCGTATTCCTCACATACATCCTCCAAGGCCCAAAGCTCCTGCATGAATTCCTCTTCCGTAGCCTTTTTTGACATATCGGGGTGCGTCGCCGTGTGATTGCAGACGAGATGCCCCTCATCGCACATACGCTTAACGAGGAACGTGTTGTTTTTTACAAGATGCTCAAGAACAAAAAACGCTCCCGTCACATTTTCCGCTTTCAGCGTGTCCAGTATCTTTGCAACGTTTCCGTTTTCATATCCCGCGTCAAAGGTAAGATATATGACCTTGTCTTTGGAATCAGGATCGGAGTTCTTTTTGTCAATATGATAGGTGAGGAGCCCGTCCTTTTCAATAAATGAAAAAAGAGAGTCAAGGGGCGGCTGTGTGTGGTCGTCAGTCCGTTTGCAGTACCAGTTGTATGGAGTGTTTGCCGTATGGGCGGAATTCTGTGCGGGTATATTTATATCTGTTGCGGCTCCTGCCTGAAAAACAAGGGAGAAAAGAAGGAGGAGCGAAAGTAGTAGTGAAATATGCTTTTTCATGGCCTTTCCTTTCAATAGGTGTATATGATTATGATTTGGAGATCAAGCTTTAAAATACCCGAAATATAATACAAAAAAATCAAAGTCCTTCCAAAAAGATACTTGATAAACCATAGGTAAAGGAATATAATAGCAATATATTTTGAAAAAAGGGCAGAATCATGGATATCAGAGAACTTTCACTAAAAAAGCATTATGAATGGCAGGGAAAGATAAAAATTGCAAAAAACGCTCCTGCAAAAACAAAGGAGGATCTGGCACTTGCATATACCCCAGGCGTTGCAGAGCCGTGCCTTGCAATTCAAAAAGAGCCGGAGCTTTCCTATAGTCTTACAAACCGCCATAATACCGTTGCGGTAATAACTGACGGAACGGCAGTGCTTGGCCTTGGTGATATCGGCCCCGAGGCGGGAATGCCCGTAATGGAGGGCAAATGCCTGCTGTTTAAGGAGTTTGCAGATATTGATGCGATCCCCCTGTGCATCAGAACTAAGGATACGGATGAGATAGTAAGGACAGTATCCCTGCTTTGCGGAAGCTTTGGCGGCATCAATCTTGAGGATATTGCAGCACCCCGATGCTTTGAGATAGAAAAGCGCCTGAAGGAGATATGCGATATTCCCGTGTTCCACGACGATCAGCACGGAACTGCCGTGGTAGTCGGTGCGGCACTGATAAATGCCCTTAAGCTGACGGGGAAGAGAATAGACGAGGTAAAGATAGTAGTCAACGGCGTTGGAGCTGCAGGAACTGCCATTGGCGCACATATAGCGGCAATGGGTGCTGAAAATATCATTTACGTTGACAGAACGGGAGCGCTTGTTCCCGATATGGAGTTTGTGAGCGAAGCTCACAGACAGGTGGCCCTGAATTCAAATCCCAACAGAGAGAGGGGAAGCCTTTCCGAGGTCATTAAGGGAGCTGACGTTTTCGTCGGCGTATCTGCCCCCGGCGTGCTGAGTGAGGAAATGATAAGGTCTATGAATAAAGATCCCATCGTTTTCGCAATGGCAAATCCCACCCCCGAGATAATGCCCGATCGCGCAAAGGCGGCTGGAGCGCGTGTGGTTGGAACGGGAAGAAGCGATTTTGCAAATCAGATAAATAACGTTCTCGCATTCCCCGGAATATTCAGAGGCGCCCTTGATGCAAGAGCATCCGATATAAACGAAGAAATGAAAATGGCCGCAACGAGAGCCATAGCTTCAATTATCACCGATGACGAGCTCAGTGCCGACAGGATCATTCCCGATCCCCTTGACGGGCGTGTGGTGGCGGCAGTGGCAAGAGCAGTGGCAGAGGCTGCAAGAAAAAGCGGTGTGGCAAGAAAATAGTATTAACGATAAGTATACGGTAAGTATACGGTAAGACTAAAGACCTCGGAATCATATTGTTCCGGGGTCTTTGTAATTGCATGAATAAGCCGATTTTTTGCACATTAACAGAGAGAAAGCTCTGGCGTATGTTAAAAATGTACATTAAAACAGAAAGTTTTGACGCGTTTTTTGAATAAAATAAATGGTTGCAATAAATGTCGAAAGGGAGTATAATGTATGTGAACAACTTTTGAATAATACTCGAAAGGAAACTGAAAAATGAAGCTTCTTGAAGAGAGAATCAAAAAAGAGGGTAAGGTATTTGAGGGAGACGTTCTCAAGGTAGACAGATTTCTCAATCACCAGATCGACGTGAATCTTCTTTCTGAGCTCGGCGCTGAGTGGAAGAGACTCTACGAGGGTACAGAAATTAATAAGATCCTTACTATCGAGGCAAGCGGTATCGGTATTGCCTGCGTTGCCGCTCTTCAGTTTAATGTTCCCGTAGTATTTGCAAAAAAAACCAAAACTGTAAATATCGCAGCAGACGTGTATACCTCAAAGGTAGAGTCTTATACACATAAGACAACTTATGATATCATCGTTTCAAAGGAATTCCTCGGAAGCGGCGATAAGGTGCTTATCATAGATGATTTCCTTGCAAACGGCAAGGCCCTTGAAGGGCTCATCCAGCTTTGCGAGGATGCGGGAGCTACCGTTGCCGGTATCGGTATTGCAGTAGAGAAGGCCCACCAGCCCGGAGGCGAGCGTATCCGTTCTTTGGGATACAGAGTGGAGTCACTTGCCCGCGTAAAGTCAATGAGCGTTGAGGGCGGAGTTGAATTCTGCGACTGATCTTAGTTTTTAAGGGAGAGATCCCCTAAAATAAATATTTAATTTTTTTCGGAGGTATTTACCAATGAACAGAAAGATTCTTGCTGTTCTTCTTGCAGTAGCAATGGTAGTTTGCATGTTCTCCTTTGTCGCTTGCGGCAACAACGAGAATAAGGGCGACAACGGCGACGAAGGCAAGAAGGACGAAAAGGTTGAAGTTAAGGTAGGCTTCATCTTCCTTCACGACGAAAACTCCACATACGATAAGAACTTCATGGACGCTGCAAAGGCTGCATGCGAGACCATGGGCGTTGAGTATGCACAGAAGACTCAGATCCCCGAGTCCGTAAAGTGCTACGACGCAGCAGTTGAGCTTATCGAGGTTGATGGCTGTAACGTGATCTTCGCTGACAGCTTTGGCCACGAGTCCTTCCTCATTCAGGCAGCTGAAGAGTACAAGGACGTTGAGTTCTGCCACGCAACAGGTACACAGGCTCACACAGCAGGTCTTGACAACTTCCACAATGCATTCGCATCCATCTACGAAGGCAGATTCCTTGCAGGTGTTGCTGCAGGTATGAAGCTCAACGAGATGATCGACGCAGGCGAGATCAAGGCTGAAGAGGCTAAGATGGGCTACGTTGGCGCATTCACATTCGCAGAGGTTATTTCCGGTTACACATCCTTCTATCTCGGCGCAAAGTCTGTTTGTCCTTCCGTAACTATGGACGTTAAGTTCACAGGCTCCTGGTACGACGAGCAGCTCGAGAAGGAAGCAGCTCAGGCTCTCATCAACGGCGGCTGTGTTCTTATCAGCCAGCACGCTGACTCCATGGGCGCTCCTACAGCTTGCGAGACAGAGGGCGTTCCCAACGTTTCCTACAACGGCTCCACAGTTGCAGCTTGCCCCAACACATTCATCGTTTCCTCCAGAATCAACTGGGCTCCTTACTTCGAGCACATGATCGATTGCGTTGAAAACGGCAAGGCTATCGAGGCTGACTGGACAGGTACTATCAGCACTGAGTCCGTTCTTCTCACAGACGTAAACGAGAAGGTTGCTGCTAAGGGCACAGTAGAGAAGATCGAGGAAGTTAAGAAGGCTCTTCTTGACGGCTCTCTCCACGTATTTGATACAGCTACATTCACTGTAGGCGGTGAGACTCTCACATCCTACAAGGCTGACGTTGATACAGACGAGAAGTTCACACCCGATACAGAGGTTATCGAGGACGGTATCTTCTATGAGTCCAAGCACCGTTCTGCTCCTTACTTCGATGTAAGAATCGACGGTATCACACTTCTTGATGAAGCATACTAATACCAATTAAAACTGTATAAGGCGAGGCGCCTGCCTCGCCTTATCATAGTTTTTAAGAGTGTGCCCGAGAGTCGGACACAGTCTTAAAAGTTATGATATAAAGGAGGTTCACTGTGTCAAAACAGCCTGCTATTGAACTTAGAAACATAACAAAAACCTTCGGAAAGGTCGTTGCAAATAAGAATGTAAACCTCACCGCATACCACGGCGAGATTCTTTCCATTCTGGGAGAAAACGGAAGCGGAAAGACCACTCTTATGAATATGATCTCAGGAATCTATTTTCCCGATGAGGGAAGCATACACGTAAACGGAGAGGAAGCAGTAATTACTTCCCCTAAGGATGCGTTTGCTTATAAGATCGGTATGATCCATCAGCACTTTAAGCTTGTTGACGTGTTCTCCGCAGCGGAGAATATCATTCTCGGTATTGACGACGGTAAGTATAATCTTAAAAAATCCACCGAGGAGATCAGGAAGATCAGCGAGCAGTATGGCTTTGAGCTTCAGCCTGAGAAGAAGATCTATACAATGTCAGTTTCGGAAAAGCAGACCGTTGAGATCATCAAGGTGCTTTACCGCGGCGCTGATATCCTTATTCTCGATGAGCCTACGGCAGTTCTTACCCCTCAGGAAACAACAAAGCTCTTCGAGATCCTTCGCCGTATGCGTGATGACGGTAAGTGTATCATCATCATCACTCATAAGCTCCATGAGGTTCTTTCCCTTTCTGACAGAGTATCCGTACTCCGTAAGGGCGAATACGTAGGAACCGTAAATACTGCAGAAACAAGCGAGTCCGAGCTTACTGAAATGATGGTAGGTAAGAAGATCGAGCTTAATATCAACCGTACAGACGTAAACGATCCCAAGGACAGACTTATTGTCAAGAATATCAGCTGTATAAACCGTCAGGGCGCAGTTGTGCTTGATGATATCTCCTTCACTGCAAAGGGCGGTGAGATACTTGGTATCGCAGGTATCGCAGGCAGCGGCCAGAGAGAGCTTCTCGAATCCATTGCAGGTCTTCAGCACCTGACAGAGGGTGAGATCCTTTATCATAACCCCAAGACCGATAGCATAGATAACCTCCGCGATAAAACTCCCGTTCAGATCAGAGAGCTTGGAGTTCGCCTTTCCTTCGTTCCCGAGGACAGACTCGGTATGGGCCTTGTAGGTAATATGGACATCGTTGATAATATGATGCTACGCAGCTATACCAAGGGTAAGTCCATCTTTCTTCAGAGAAAGGCTCCGAAGGATCTTGCAAATAAGATCATTGAGGACCTTGAGGTAGTGACCCCCGGCGCATCAACTCCCGTTCGCCGTCTTTCAGGCGGTAACGTACAGAAGGTCCTTGTAGGACGAGAGATCGCAGCATCTCCTAAGGTGCTTATGGTGGCATACCCCGTAAGAGGTCTTGATATCAACTCCTCTTATCTTATCTATAACCTTCTCAATGAGCAGAAGGAAAAGGGAGTATGCGTAATCTTTGTAGGTGAGGACCTTGATGTTCTCGTTGAGCTTTGCGACCGTATTATGGTTATCGGCTCCGGCCGTATCACAGGTATCGTAGACGGCAGAACAACTACTAAGGAAGAGATCGGTCTTCTCATGACAAAATCAAAGGAAGAAACAAAGGAGAGCAGTGATGACAACTAAACAGACAGTAAAGTCCCACCGTGAGCCTTTGTTCCACGTTGCAAAGCGTGATGATATGGCATGGTGGCAGGCGTGGCTCATTCGCGCCGTAACCATTATTCTTTCTGTAGTGGCAGTTGGAGTTATATCCATGATGCTTACAGAAAAGAGCCTTTTTGAGACCTTTGAGATCATGTACCGCGGCGTTTTCGGAAGGATCGAAACAGGCTCTACAGTAATGCTGTGGAAGTACCTTCAGGAAATAGCCATCCTCCTTTGCCTCGCTCTCGCACTTACTCCCGCGTTCAAGATGAAGTTCTGGAACTGCGGAGCTGAGGGACAGGCACTTATGGGCGGATTTGCCGCAATGATCTGTATGATCGAGCTTGGCGGCAAGGTTCCCGATGGCGCTCTTATCGCAATTATCGCAGTTGCAAGTATGCTCACAGGCGCACTTTGGGGCCTCGTTCCCGCAGTGTTCAAGGCATATTTCAATACAAATGAAACACTTTTCACCCTGATGATGAACTATATCGCAACACAGATCATTGCGTATTACGTTTACATCAAGGGCGGCGGATCAAATATCATCCAGCCCGTAACTCACGGTAACCTTCCCGTTATCGGCACAAACAGATATCTTGTAAATATCCTTATAGTAGCAGTTCTTACCGTTATCATGTTCGTATACCTTAAGTATTCAAAGCATGGCTACGAGATCAACGTAGTAGGTGAGAGCCAGAACACAGCCCGTTATATCGGTATCAACGTAAAGAAGGTAATTATCAGAACAATGATAATTTCCGGCGCTGTCTGCGGTATCGCAGGTATGCTCCTCGTTGCAGGTACAGACCATACCATCAATACAAAGACCGTAGGCGGTCAGGGATTTACCGCTATTATGATCTCCTGGCTCGGCCAGTTTAATCCCTTCATTATGGTAATAATGACAGCCATCGTCATCTTCCTCCGTCTCGGTACTGCAAAGGTAGCGGATACCTGCCTTCTTAACGCATCCTTTGCGGATATTGCAGTAGGTATCGTTATTCTCTGCGTTGTAGGCTGTGAATTCTTTATTCGCTATACGTTCAAATTCCGTCATAAGAAGAAGGAGGAAACAGTATGATAGTTCAGTTTATATGCAGAGCCATCCTTCTGGGTGTTCCTCTTCTTTACGGCTCCACAGGTGAGATAATCACCGAGAAATCGGGACATCTTAACCTCGGTATCCCCGGAATCATGTATACAGGCGCCATCAGCGGCGTAATCGGAGCTTTCCTTTATGAGCACGCCTGCGGTAACGATGCAGATAAGATGAACGGCATTCTTGCCATTCTCATTCCTTTCCTCTGCGCGATCATTGGCGCAATGCTTATGGGACTTGTATACAGCTTCCTTACAGTAACCCTCAGAGCAAACCAGAACGTAACAGGTCTTGCTATCACCACCTTCGGTATCGGTATCGGTAACTTCTTCGGAGGCTCTCTCATTAAGCTTACCGACAGTGATATGCCCTCCGTAGCCCTTTCCAAAACAAGCCAGTTCTTCTGCACAAAGCTTCCTTTCGCAGACGATCTCGGCTGGTTCGGTGATATCTTCCTGTCTCACGATTTCCTTACATACCTTGCAATTGCAATTGCAATCGGTACTTCCTTTGTTCTTAACCGCACACGTGTCGGTCTTAATCTTCGTTCTGTCGGTGAGAACCCCGCAACAGCAGATGCTGCAGGTATTAACGTAACAAAGTACAGATACCTTGCAACCTGCGTGGGAAGCGCAGTAGCCGGTCTTGGCGGTCTTCAGTACGTAATGGCATACGCAAACGGCGTATGGTCCAATAACGCATTCGGTGACCGTGGCTGGATGGCTATCGCCCTCGTAATCTTCGCCCTCTGGAAGCCCTCTATCGCTATCGTAGGCTCACTCCTGTTCGGTGCTCTCTGTAATGCAAATAACTACATTCAGGGCCTTGGAACAGAAACACAGGAGCTCTTCAAGATGCTGCCTTACGTTGTAACCATCATCGTGCTTGTATTTACAAGTATGAGAAAGAAGCGTGAGCATCAGCCTCCCGAAAGCCTGGGACTAAACTATTTCAGAGAAGAAAGATAAACAAAAAGCTGTCGCCTTTTTGGCGACAGCTTTTTGTCTGGATAGTCGTTATTGAAACCGTTTTTTTGTTTTTTAGTTGTTCTTTATTCGTAAAATTACGGTTTATTTGTCGCTTTTTTGAAAAAAAGCTCCGCAAAAAACTTTATAAAAACAAAGAAACCAAAAGGCAAAACCCCGAGATAGGAAAAGCAAAAAAATGAGCTCGTTCATTTTTTTGCTTTTCCTATCTCGGGGTAAGCGCCAAAGGCGCAGCGGTGTTTTAGACACCGCTAATTTTGCCTTGCCAAGTTTAGCTATACCAATTTTTAAAGTTTTTTTGGAGTGCAGAACCTTTTTTTACAAAAAAAGGTTTTGCATCTTACTCCCCGTCAAACCGTAATTTGAAATGCTATTTAACGTAAATTGAAAGGCTGTTGCCGATATCGGCAACAGCCTTTTCTTTTATTCCCAAAATCCTTTTTCAAAAATATATCTGAGCCTGTCCTTTTCACCTGTAAGGTGAAGATAGGCGAAAACACATTCAAGACCCGTAGCGCGGCTGTATTCAGCGTGAGTTGCGCTTTTTGGCGAGGAGTGGGTGTGGTTTCGGCCTCGCTTGTATATTGCAAGCTCGTCCTCGGTGAATATGTCAGTCAAACGCTCTGTTGCCTTAGCCTGGCTTTTTGCGGTAACATATTCCTTTGCTCTTGTGTGAATGTCACCTTTTTTGTCAAGGATAAGCATCTCCCTTACCATTACCTCGAGGACAGAGTCCCCGAGGTAAGCAAGAGATGCGATCGAAATCTGGTTTGCTTCAGCTTTTGTCATATTAAATCTTTCTCTTGAAGTAGCGGTAATAGATCTTTTGCCAGATATTAAGTCCCGAATAAACGGAGGCGATGATATCCTCGAGATATTCAGCCATTGCGTGAAGCTCGGAATAAGAAAGACCGTGACCGAACTCTTCCTTTTCCATATACTCGATAACAAGCATAACGTCAATACCGGAAAGGTTACCGTAGTCCTCCTTCATACGTGCGGCAAACTCGCGCTGGAGCTCGCCGGGGCGGGGACCGCAGCCGATAGTGTCGTATATTTCGAGAATATAGTCCGTAATTTTACGTGTGACCTGTCTGGAATCCGTATCCTTGTCTGTAAAGGCATCCTGATTCTTTGCCGTGTCAATGACCTCGTAGCGTGCCTTCATAGCAACGGAAGCGCGCTTGTTGATGTAGCGGATAATGAAGTAGATAAGAGTTCCAAATGCTGCAACGCAAAGTCCGATAAGAAGGATGCGGAGGAACCATTCAAGATCGGAAACTTCCTCTTTGACCTCATAATCATCGTCGGGAACGATGGAATCAATGTCAGGCTCCTCACCGAAGGGAGGCTTTGAGCCATCTTCCTCCTCAGGCTCATCCGTAGGATTGAGAAGGGAAGGATCAATGGTGTCGCTGTTGGGATCGTACATATCCTCACAGTACTGACCGGGAGTAACCTCATACTGCATCCAGCCCATACCGTCGATGTATACCTCGATCCAGGCGTGAGCATCAGTGCCTATAACGTCGGCGCGGTTCTTTGCGCCGTAGCCGCCGAGGGATTCAAAATCTGATGCAACGTAGCCCTCAACGAATCGAGCGGGAATACCGTATTCGTGAAGAAGCGTGACCGCAGCGGTAGCAAAGTGAGTACAGTAGCCCTGCTTTACGTCGTAAAGGAAAGCTTCTATAACAGGCTTCGTACCCGTTGTAAGCTCACCGTTGGGAGTTTCTGTGTAGGTGAAGTCGTTGCGGAAGGTGTCAACGATAGCGTTGACCGTCTCGTGAGTGGTGAGAACACCGTCCTCGTCGGATTCAAGAGCCTTTGCGTAAAGCTCGTCCGCAAAGAGCTTGATAGCTTCGTTTTCAGCCTTGTCCGTATAGTTTTCATAAACGTACTCGCGATACTTTTTCTCGGTCTTGAAGCTTTCGAGAAGCTCTGCTTTTTCTTCATCTGTCATGGAGAAATAGTATCTGTCGCAAATGCTTGTTCCCTGATATTCAAGGCCCTCGGCAAGTATCTGCTCCTCAAGTGCGTAGATGATAGCCGTTGCCTCCTCTTCCGTTGCATCGGGAGAGGCAAGGATCGCATCGCGGCAAAGCTCATAGTATCTGAGTGAAGCGTCTATACTGCTTGCCGTATCAGCACGGTTAAGAGCGGTAATATAAGAGATAGTACTGTATCCCACACCGTATCTGAAGCGGAATGAGGAATAGGTTCCTTCAAAATAATTCTGATACTTATAATCTGTAGGAGTAAGCTCAGTGTACTTGAGAATACCCTGATCGGTATTCATATGAGCGGGAACGAAAACGAGAAGAGACTGTCCGCGAACTCTCCATACGTCTATTTGCTGAACTGTAAAGCCGTATTTTGTAAAGTTCTTGTAGGTATCCTCTTCGCTGATCGCAGTAGAAGCAGGATAAACGTAGCTGTAGAAATCAGTCTTGATGCTGTCGGGAGTGAAGTCCTTACCGAATTTTTCACGGTAAGCGTGAACCTCGTCGTAATCAGCGGAATACCATTTGCCGTTCTCGTGGTCAAATCCCGTAGCCGCCCAGCTTCGCAGATATACGTTTGAGGTGCCGTCAGCGTCAACTCTGAAAAGAAGACGGTCATCAAGCTCCAAAGGCTCAAAGGTAAGCTCTCTGGGAGCAAGATCGTCAATACCGTAAACGTAAGGATCGTTAAGATCAACGTCACTGCCTCTCAGATAAGCCGTAACGTAAGCGCGTGCAGTCTGAACGCGGTCGTTAATGGGCTTTATGATCTTAAAGGGACCGGAAACGATGGCAAGAGGAAGCCATATTGCAAGGAAAGCAATAAGCGCAACTCCGGCACCCGTGTAGCCGCCGGCTCTTGATATTTTGGAAAGCTGTCTTTGGCGTTCCTTTTTCGCTTGCTTCTTTTCCTTTTTCGATCTTGCCTTTTCTAGCTTTGCAATATCATCGGGAGCTTTTTCATTTTTGATAGCCGCAAGAGCCGCCTCGATTGCCTGAGCGTCCTTTCGCTTTTTAGCCTTTGAAAGCTCCTTTGAAAGAGCACTAAGACGCGCTTTCTTGTCCTTCTTTGCTTTCTTTGCGGCAATACGGTCAAGCTTCTTCTGCTTTTTGGAGTTGGCCTTTGCAGTCTTTTTCGAAGCCTTGTGAGTCTTGAAAACGGCTTTTCTTGCCTTTCTTGCAACAGCAGGAGTCATATCCGCGTCAATGGCGCGGTCAAATACTGCGTTTGCCTCGTCAATAAGGGCTTTTTTCGCAGCCTTTTTCGCAGCCTTTTTATCGGCTCTCGCTTTTTTCTTTTCTTCCTTTTTCTTCTTTTTCTCCGCTATCCTGTCGGCGCGGCCGCCGTAACGGTGGTCGTATACCTTAAGAGCAAGGGCAGCGCAGATAAATACGATACAGAAGGATATGCCCGCGTTGCCCTCAGCCACGTTATAGGTAAGGATGGGGGCAAATACCAAGGTCATAAGAATGACGATAGGAGTGATCCTCGTCTTTTTCTGAATGCAGAAATAAAGAATAAGACCGATAAGCGTTGCAAGGAGGAATGCTCCTCCGAAGCGGTAAGGGTCGTAAAGAACGGTAGAGGCGTTTGAGTAATCAAATCCGTCGCTCACCATAAAGTTTCCGAGTGAATAATAGCCGAATGAGGAAACGTGGTAAAGTGCGTGGTTGTAGATACGAAGTGCGCTCTTGACCGTAAAATCAATGGGATCGCCGAATGCAATTGCCGCAATTGCCATATATATTCCCGTATATGCAAAGGGAGTGATAATGGCGGGAAGCTTTCCAAGGGAGGCCGCAGCGCAGGCAACAGCCACAGGCAGGGAGAGCAGGGCAACGAACGGCGGGGAAACTACGGCCGCCTGCCAGTAATCAGATGCTGTGAGACCGGCGGCGCCGAGAATAAAGGTCGTAATGCCGAATACTCCGAGAAACAGCACAAGCGTTCTGAGAGCAAGACCCACGTAAAGCATGGCAGGAGACATATCGTCAGCCGGCGAATAGTAAACGTTGTCGGGCTTTTTCGGCTTTTGTTTTTTGTTAACTATTGAGTCTTTCTTTGGAGAAGACATTTTCTTTTTGTTTTTCAAAAGGATCTTTCCGCGTTGCGGCTCCTTTCCGATTGATTAAATAATATCGCTTTGTATAAGAACAGCTCTTCCGTCGGCCTGCTGAACCTCAATGATGTCGCTGAGGGAGAGACCGTTCATTTTAAGCTGAAGCCTTGCAGAGTTTGTATACTCAAGGCGTTCCCTTGCTGAAAGATATTTGTCGCAGGGGTTAAAGAGAAGAATCTCGCTGACACATCCCGTGCCCGCTCCGCCGAACATAGTAGGAACAGAGCAGTACTCGGCAATGGATTCGGGGTCAATATTAGCAGTAATGATACGGATAGTAACGTTAACAGCCTCGCCGATAACTCCCGTAAGGTCGCATATGCGCTTGTCAGAGGAAACTACCTTTGCGGAGGCAAATCTGAGATAGGTGTCATCAATGTCCGAAAGCTCGCAGAGATCCACCGTGCAGATGCCGCGGTCATCTCTGGAATCATACCAGACAACGGTGCATTTGTTGCCCTTCTTGATCTCGGAGTTCATTGCGGCAACGGCGATCTCAATAACGCCGTCAGCGCAGAATTCGGGGAGCTCGTCCTCAAACTCCGCCTTAACGATACCGCCCCATGCGCGCTTTGCGCGGGTGAGCTCGTCTTCTGTTGCTTTCTTTTTGTCGTCTCCTGCGATCTCTGTAAGGCGTGCGATCATCTCTTCTGCAGTCTCACCGTTTTCGGCTTCCTGTGTCTGAGTGTCGGGGGAGTCGGCTTTCTTTGCCTTCTTGTTGTCTTTTTTAGCCTTCTTTTTCTTTGAGGAGGTCTCCTTGATAAGAGAGTCTATCATGTCGATAGTCTCAATATCGCGGGCAGAGGTACCCTTTTGGCGGCGGCGTCTGTATCGGCGCTCCCTCTTCTTTTCCTCAATATCCTCAAAAAACGCTTCGATGCGGTCACGAAGGGTGAGCTTTTCTTCACCCTCACCGTCCTCGGCGGATTTTTTGTTTTTCGTAAGCTTTTTGAGAAGCTTTCGCGCTTCCTCTTTTCTGACCTCGGGAGCAGGTGTGGGGGCGGCAAGGTCAACGAATATGTAAGTGTGTCTGTCGTTGTTCGTGTTGTAGTCCTTGACCTGCCATTCCTCAGCCTTTGAGGAGAGCTTCCAGTGGATAGCCTTCAGAGAGTCGCCAAGGCGGTATTCACGAATGTTTGATACCTCAGACTTGTCGCGGGAATCAAGAACGCGTACCGTGGGTGACGGAACGTCGGAAACGGCGCTCTCATTGTCCTTTTCAAATTCAAGCTTTCTGGGATATACGGTAACGTTTGAGAAATTGTTGATATCCACTCTCATTTTGAAAAGGCGCAGCGGGTCGCATATGTAAAGCTCGTGAACGCCGATCTCGTAAAGACCTCTGTAGCGGAAGGAAACGTTGCTCTTAACGCTGTATCCACCGAAGGGGATAAGAGAGAGCACAAGGCGCTGATGAAGACATCTGACTCCGTCGTCTCTGGGCTTTGACATAATAGCCTCAACAAAGGGGTAGGGGAGAGGGGAGTTGTTAAGCACTCTTATCTCGTATTCGATGGGAGAGAGCTTTTCGGTGGCCTGCCTGTCGGTCATAACGTATACCTGTATGGCGGCCCTGCCTATGAGCATGATGAAGAAGCACAGAGGCGCTGCGATCACCATGAACCAGAAAAACACGTTTGAGATGGGGTTTCTGAGGAGCTGAGTCATAAGGAGGGCATACAGATAAAGAACAAAGTAGACGGCGCTGCCCCATTGCAGGGTAATGGCAGGCTTTTTCTTTTGTTTGTTATTATCAGCCATAAGTCACCTTATCTTGCCGTTCTGTAAGGCACTTCTATAGTTCTTGCGATCTCTGCGAGAATGTCGGGAGCTGTCTTCTTTTCAAGGCGCGCTGCCTGGCTGAGCATTATTCTGTGAGCAACAGCGGGAGCGTAAAGTGCGGAAACGTCCTCAGCGAGAACGTAGTCGCGTCCGCGGATAAAGGCATAAGCCTGAGAAAGCTTCATAAGCGCAAGGGATGCACGGGGAGAAGCGCCGAGAGTGATCTTGTCAGAGGTACGTGTGCCGCCGACAAGCTGAACTATAAACTTTGCGATCTCGCCGGAGACCTTGACCTCGGAAACCATCTTACGGATAGCGTTAAGGCTGTCTGCATCGGTAACTGCGTTAACGGAGTGGAGAGGGTTTGCAGTCTGTCTGTCGGAGATAAGAGTGATCTCCTCTGCCTGATTGGGATAACCCATGGAGAGGCGGAGAACGAAACGGTCAAGCTGAGCCTCGGGCAGAGGATAAGTACCGATATAGCCCGTAGGGTTCTGAGTTGCAATAACCATAAAGGGCTGGGGCATCTTGTATGTAACACCGTCAACGGTAACGGCGCCTTCCTCCATTGCCTCGAGAAGAGCGGACTGAGTCTTGGGGGAAGCGCGGTTGATCTCGTCTGCAAGAAGGATGTTTGTCATAACGAGACCGTTCTTGAACTCAAATTCCTCCTTCTGGCGGTTGTAGATGGAGAAGCCTGTAATGTCGGAAGCCATTACGTCGGGGGTGAACTGAGCGCGGTTGAACTTAAGACCGCAAGCCTTTGAAAGGGCTGCGGCAAGAGTAGTCTTACCAACGCCGGGAACGTCCTCAATAAGAACGTGACCGCCTGCAAGGAGCGCGGTAACGAGCATAACGATCTCGGTGTGCTTGCCGATAACTACCTTCTCAACTTCGCCGATAAGCTTCTGAATAAGCTCATTGGCAGCTTCAGCCTGCTGGGCATTTGCGTTTGAATAATCGAACTTCATATATATGGAGCCTCCTGAAAAAATATACGTAGAATATAGGCATAATTATACCATTATGTAGATTTTAGCACAATTGTGAACACTTGGCAAGAAATTTTTGTGGATATTTGCCTCGTTCAAATTTTTTTTACAAAAGGTATTGACAAAATCAAAAATACGATTATAATAAAAACAGAAATAAGAACTATTCCTAAAATAAAACAAGGAGGTCAGTATGACAGCTCAGAAAATGGCAGTTATCCGGGCTCTTGAGGAAGCGGGAAGAACTCATCCCACCGCAGACACGGTTTATGCTCTTGCAAAGCGTCATCTGCCCTCGATAGCTCTCGGAACGGTGTATAGAAATCTAACCAAAATGGCAGAGACCGGCGAGGTCATAAAAATAGCCGTTCCCGACGGCGCAGACAGATTTGATATGGATGTTTCCGATCATATGCACATACTTTGCGTGAAATGCGGAAAGATATATGATATAGAGGAAAAAGACGTGAAGGTAGAGATAAGCAGCGTTCCCGCAGGAGCCGAGCTTATTCGATTTGACGTTATGGCAAAATGTATATGTGCCGATTGTAAGGCTGTATAATATAATTAATATTTAAATAAACGGAGGAACAAAAAATGGAACTCAAAGGATCAAGAACAGAACAGAATCTCATGGCTGCATTTGCAGGCGAATCTCAGGCAAGAAATAAGTATACCTACTATGCATCCAAGGCAAGAAAAGAAGGCTATAATCATATAGCAGAGCTTTTCGAGGAAACAGCAAATAACGAAAAAGAGCATGCAAAGCTGTGGTTCAAGCTTCTCCACGGCGGCATCGGCTCCACAGCTGAGAACCTTAAGGACGCGGCTGCAGGCGAGAACTATGAGTGGACAGATATGTACGCTGAGTTTGCACGTGTTGCAAAGGAAGAGGGCTTTGATCATATCGCATTCCTTTTCGAGGGCGTAGCAGCAATCGAGAAGGAGCATGAGGAGAGATACCTCAAGCTTCTCGAGAACGTAGAAAACGGTCTCGTATTCTCCAAGGATGGCGACGCTATCTGGAAGTGCATGAACTGCGGCCATATCGTAGTAGGCAAGCAGGCTCCCGAGGTATGCCCCGTATGCGCACATCCCAAGGCATACTTCTGCGTAAAGGCTGAGAATTATTAATATCGTATAAAACCAAAATTGGGGCTGTCGCACTTGTGTGCGGCAGCCTTTTTGCATTTAATAGTCAAATTTCGGTTTGACGGGGGAGATTGATTCTGTCATCCTGAGCGGAGAAAACGCCACAGGGCGGCGTTTTCGTAGTCGAACCCGACCCAAGGGAGGGCGCGTAGCGGGATCTACGAAATTTGGTAGCAGATATCGAGGATTTTTCGTAGATCCTGCCCTTCGGGCACCACCCTAAGGGGTGGTTCGACTTCGAAAACATCATACTATGATGTTTTCTCCGCTCAGGATGACAGAATCAATCTCCCCCA
>JAFQDC010000029.1 GCA_017416205.1 Clostridia bacterium
AGGCAAATTAAGCAGAGCCTCCCTCCGCGAGCGTGAGCGAGTGCTGACCGTCATCTTCACGTGCTCGCTCTGTCCTCGCAGAAGCGAGGACCTAAGTATCAATATCTTCCATCGAGAGGGAGGTGGATTTTTGTGCTCGGGACACCGTTTGGAGTTCAAAACAATTTTTTTGAACCCGAGCACAAAAAGACGGAAGGAGCCTGCGTAAGGGGAAGTTTGCAGTTGCTTTATATTACGCAATTCTCCCCCACCCTTCGCTTTTTATAGTTTATCTGTCCTTTATTTTTATCTCACGCTTCGGGAGCCCCCTCCCGGAGGGAGCCTTTATGGCAAATCGCCTACCGCATATCAGAACGGTAGCGGAAAATTAAGAATACCGAAATTTTAGAGGCGAAACGAACAGATCAAACGTAGGGACCGACGTCCCCGACGGTCCTAATAACAGAACGATATTCACAGCGAGATGTTGCGTCTGTAGAGGACCGTCGAGGACGTCGGTCCCTACAACAACGTGTATCTTTTTCGCTTATTTACGTACAAAATTTCGTTTCGGTTCGCGTGCAGATGTCGGACGACTGCAGACATGGAACATTTCTGCTATGGTCGCCCCTACGTTGGTTCAACTACCCGTCAAACCGTAATTTATCATAAAAAAACAAGGCTTTTGCAGTTATCGGCAAAAACCTTGTTTTATTTTTATGCTGTTACTATTTTACTTGCATCGCCGAGGTCGAGCATTTTTACTGCGTCCTCGCGCATCTTATATTTGAGTATCTTTCCCGCCGCGTTCATTGGGAAGGAATCAACGAATGCCACGTATCTGGGCACCTTATGCTTTGCCATATGGTCGAGAACGTACTTCTTGATCTCTTCCTCTGTGCTTGTCTCACCCTCCTTGAGGATAACGCAGGCCATTATCTCCTCTCCGTATGCCTTATCGGGAACGCCGATGACCTGAACGTCTGACACCTTGGGATGGGTATATATAAAGTCCTCGATCTCCTTGGGATAGATATTCTCGCCGCCGCGGATGATCATATCCTTGATACGTCCCGTTACCTTATAGTTTCCGTCGGGAAGTCTGCGGCAAAGGTCTCCCGTATGGAGCCATCCGTCCTTATCGATAGCCGCCGCAGTAGCATGGGGCATCTTATAATATCCCTTCATAATATTATAGCCGCGGGCAACGAACTCGCCGTCGCAGTTATCGGGAAGGTCCTCGCCGGTCTCGGGGTCTACTATCTTACATTCAACGCCGAAAATAGGGCCGCCTACGGTGTTAACTCTCGTCTCAATAGTATCGGTAGTCTTTGACATTGTAGTTGCGGGGGATGCCTCGGTCTGGCCGTAGGTGATACAGATATCCCTCATATTCATTTCATTGATGACCTGCTCCATAACCTTTACGGGACAGGGGCTTCCTGCCATGATACCCGTTCTCATATTGGAGAAATCCGTATTCTTGAAGTCGGGATGGCCCAGCATTGCGATGAACATTGTGGGAACACCGTGGAATGCTGTGATCTTTTCCTTTGTGATACACGCAAGTCCCTTTGAGGGGGAGAATGCGGGAATGGGGCTCATTGTCACTCCGTGGGTCACGGATGCGGTCATAGCAAGAACCATTCCGAAGCAATGGAACATGGGCACCTGTATCATCATTCTATCGGCTGTGGAAAGGTCCATACAGTCTCCGATAGCCTTACCGTTATTTACTACGTTATAGTGAGTAAGCATTACGCCCTTGGGGAAGCCTGTTGTTCCCGAGGTGTACTGCATATTACATACGTCGTGCTTATCGATCATAGCGCTGCGGCGGTAGACTTCCTCAACGGGGATATCCTTACCTGCGTTCCAGGCATCCTCCCAGTTCCAGCAGCCGGGCTGAGTAGACTCGCAGGTGATGATATTTCTGAGGAAGGGGAGCTTCTTGAAATGGAGGGGCTGACCCTTCTTTGCATCCTTAAGCTCAGGGAGCAGATCGTTGATGATCTTAACGTAATCCGAATCCTTATAGGAATCGCACATTACGAGGGTATGGGTATCTGACTGACGGAGCAGGTATTCCAGCTCGTGGATCTTATAGGCCGTGTTTACCGTCACGAGAACGGCTCCGATCTTAACGGTCGCCCAGAAGGTGATATACCAGGCAGGGATATTTGTGGCCCATATTGCAACGTGATCTCCCGGCTTCACGCCCATTGCGATGAGAGAGCGGGCAAAACTATCCACGTCCTCGCGAAACTCGACATAGGTACGGGTATAATCAAGGGTCGTATATCGGAAGGCATACTGATCGGGGAATTCCTCGCAGATACGGTCAAGTATCTGAGGGAATGTATAATCTATAAGGGTCTCCTTTGGCCAGACATACTGTCCCTTACCGTCAAGGGAGGTCTGAAGTCTGCCTGATGCCTTTTTAACGTCGGTGAACTGACTCATATAGTTCACAAAGTGGGGGAACACGATACCGGGGGACTGAAGGTCGGGCATATACTTTTTCAGCCACTCGAGAGACACGTATCCCTCGTAGTTGATGGAGCGGAGCGCGCCCATAAACTCTTCAATGGGAAGATCTCCCTCACCCATCATTCTGTACTCTACGGTCTCTCCGTTCATTACGGAGTCCTTGATATGAGTATATTTAATATACGCGCCCAGATTTTCAACAGTCTTTGCCGCAGACTCACCTGCAAAGCGATAAGGATGATGAACGTCCCAAAGAGCCGCTACGCTGTCGTGACCTACTGTATTGAGCACGTCTGCAAGGCGGGCGGTATCTGTATAAACTCCGTTTGTTTCAACGAGAAGAGTTACGCCTGCCTTCTCGGCAATGGGGGCGAGGATCTTCAGAGCTTCGATGACGTTATTATCGTCAAAATCCGTTGTGGGCTCTGCTGTCAGGTCGCCGAGGATACGGATATAGGACGCGCCAAGCTTTCCTGCAAGGCTTATATATTCCTTGAGCTCCTCTACAGTCTCTTCCCTTTTTTCTGCAAATCTGAGAGCGCAGCCGGAGGAGAGGCAGGGGATCTCAAGGGAGAGCTTTCTGAGCTTTTCTACGGTCTTATCAATATTGGCTTCGGAAAATGGCTCTGCGTGAACGGAGAAGATATTATCTCCGAGGCCTCTCAGCTCTATTCCTGAAAAGCCGAAGTCCTTTGCCATTGCGTAAATGTCGGTCCATGAAAAATCGGGACATCCGAGAGTTGAAAATGCGAGTTTCATAGTATTTGCCTTTCTGTGGTAAGTAGTGCAGGAGAAAATAAAAAACGCCTTCGCTCCTGCCGAAATTTGCAAGAGACGAAAGCTGACTTCCGCGGTACCACTCTTATTGACGCTGTGATGCGTCCACTCATGGGGTACGTACATACCCTGCCCTTTGATAACGGGGGGATCCGGTCAAGCCTACTCGGTTCAGCCGACAGCTCAAGGGTGAGTAGCTTCTTTTCCACTGATGCCTTGCACCAAACGGCATCTCTCTGAAAATGGTCGGGGAAGCTTTATCCCTATCATTGCTTTTCGTGTATTTTATCACACTAAAGTGTTGATGTCAATAGGTTATTAACAAAAAAACTTAAAAATAAATTCTCGTTTTTATATACATTGGTGAAAAAATGTGGTAAAATGAATCATACATAAAAATATGAAAGGTACCTATTAATTATGATCAAACCCGTTCCCGTAATATTTGACACTGACATTGGTAGTGATATCGACGATACCTGGGCACTTGCCATGATCCTCAAGAGCCCTGAGATCGATCTTAAGATGATAACAACAAACGGCTATGAGACAGCTTATCAGACAGCGCTTTCTGCAAAAATGATGGAGGTCTGCGGCCGTACGGACGTTATCGTGGCTCAGGGTGAGGCAGGAATGGCTGACCCCCGCTATCAGGAGGAATGGATCGGCGATTATGACGTTGAGTCTTATCCCAATCTTTCCCGTAATGCCGTTCAGAGCATCGTTGATTTCGTTATGAAGTCTGAAGAGGAGGTAGTTATCCTCGTTGCAGGCTCCTCCAAGAACGTTGCCGAGGCTTATAAGCTTGAGCCCAGAATTGCAAAGAAGTGCCGTCTCGTTGCTATTGGCGGCGTTATCTACAACGGTCACTGCAAGGGCTGGTATCCCCCTCTCGGCGCTGACTGGAACGTTAAGTGCGACCGCGACTCCTGGCAGGCTGCAATGGTTGACTCCGACTACAAGGTAGAGCTTCTTCCCCTTGACGTTACGGGCAACTTAAAGCTTGACGGCGACGTTTACGCAAAGATCCGTGAATGCGCAGACCGCGATCCCGTTATAAAGATGCTCGTTGAGAACACTGACGTCTGGATGACAAAGTTTGATATGGATTATCATATGGGCACAAGCGCACTCTTTGACACCGTTGGTGTTTATGCTTGCTTTACTCACGAGAATCTTGAATATCAGGTGCTTCCCATATACTCAAACAAGGATGCTCAGACTCTTATTGACCCTGAGCGCGGCAAGGAAATGAACGTTGCTCTCCGTTGGGGCGACAAGGAAAAGTTCAAGAGATTCCTTGCAGCCCGCCTTTGCGGTGAGATCTGAGATTAATTTGATATTATTAAAGAACCGTTGCGATGCAACGGTTCTTTTTTTCGTTATGTTAATCACCCAAATAAAGCATCACGTTACAGCAGAAATAGCCGTCTTCCTCGTAGAAATCTGCAAAACCTGAGTGCTTTTTTGCTATCTCGCGGATGATCTTCGTTCCGTAGCCGTGGTTCTTTTTATCTGACTTATCGGAAACAAGGGCGGGATTTTTATCAAGGACAGAGCTGTCAATCGTATTTTTCACAGCAATTACAACACTTTCACCCTCACGGCGTATATCAAGCTTGATAACCTTTTGGGAGCTTTCTTTAGAAGCACGTACAGCATTGTCAAGAAGATTGCCGATAAGAGAGCAAAGATCGATATTATGCTCGCTTTTAAGGTCGCTTATTGCACTGATGCTTACTTTAATACCATCCTGTTGCGCCTCAGAAAGTTTTGAATTGATAACGGCATCAACAAAGCTGTTGCCCGTTTTTATCATAGTTTTTGATACGGTCTGTGATTTGAGATACTCTTGTATATATTCTTCTATTTCCGAGCCCTTCCCTTCGGTGTTGAGGGTACGGATAACATTCACGGTATTATTGAAATCGTGACGTACCTTCTGAAGCTCGTCGTACTGTTTTTTTGTTTCCTTGATTACTTCTGCTTCGTGTGCGACCTGCTCATTTATAAGCTCTAATTCATATTTGCTTTTTTGAAGCTTCTGTATCTTATAAATAAACAGATATAACACGATATTTATTGTAATCATTGAAAACGCAAGTAACAAAACAGGTATATCTATTATGTCCGTTTCTACAACGGACACGATTTTCATAATCGCCGACAGCGAAAAGATGGTGCTAAACGTTAATATCAATGTCATTATCGCATTCGTTGTTTCAATACTCTTGTCTCTTTTGAAAAGCACTAATATGAGATCGTAAACGAAAAACAACATCAGTTTAGCAATAACTAAGTAAAGAATACGAACCTTGGTATTAGAACCCTGTAGTATTTCTGCCATGTTTTCTATGAAAAATGGGAATATGGAATACAGAAAAGTGCTTACAAGCATCATTAGTGAAATATAAGCTATGGCAGTTAAAGCATTCCACCAAATCGTTTTCGGGGATAAAACCATTGCGAATGTAAATACAAACCCCAGCATTATCATCATGGGAATCAGGCTAAAGCCCGGCATAAACCAATCAAAGAAAAGCTGAACTAAAAACTGTGAACTAGGTATCAAAACAGCCCACTTCTTCTTGCTCAAGGATACTCCTAAAATTTTGGTTACGAACCAAACGAGCATCAATGTATCTGCAAGAGTAGCTAATATTTCAAAAATTGTTGTAATCATATATTTATTTGCTTTATCTCCTCTTAAAAACCATATAAGACTGCATTGCTGATTCCTTAAAGGTGCGACCTATTGGAATCTGTTCACCGTTGTCCATAAGAACGGTGTTTATAAGACCACCGAACTTACTGATGTGATTCATATTAACAAGATATCTAAGATGGGGCTTCATAAAATCGGGGCAGGCAAGCTCACTTTCCTTTTTTGCAATTGTGGAGCGCTCAACGTATGGCTCGCTCCTTTCGGCAACAAAATATTGC
>JAFQDC010000030.1 GCA_017416205.1 Clostridia bacterium
AGAGCGGCAAATACGTATTCGAAAGCACCGGCGACAAGGATACGATAATTGCAGTTTACTCCTCCTCCGGCACGGAGATCACCTCTAATGATGACGGCGGCGACAACCGCAATTTCAAGCTTTCATATCAGTTCAATGCAGGCACTACCTACATCATTAAGGTCAAGCTCTACAGCTCCAACACAGGCTCATTCTCCTTTACAGGTAAGCGTATCTACACAGTAAGCTATAACCTTAACGGCGGCACGGCCTCCGGCGGTATCTCCTCTCAGGAGAAGATACACGGCTCCTCCGTTACTCTCTCCTCCACAGTCCCCACAAAGGATAATCACACCTTTAAGGGCTGGGCTACATCTTCTTCCTCTTCAACCGCAGCATACACCGCAGGCGCTACTTATTCTGCCAACAGCGACGTTACACTTTATGCAGTATGGGAGCAGAATGCAGCGATCACGGTTACAGGCATCTCCGTTGAGAGACTGCCCTCAAAAACAAGCTACATAACAGGCGAGTCACTTGACACCTCCGGCCTTACCATTAAAGTAAGATACAGCAACAACACAACAGAAACCGTCACAACAGGCTTTACAGTCAGCGGCTTCAGCTCTGCAACTGCAGGCACAAAGACAGTAACAGTATCATACAGCGGTAAGACCACGACCTTCTCCGTGACAGTCAATGCTCCCTCTCTGCCCCCTCAAGATACTGACGGAGCAAGATATGAGCTCCTCGGAGCAAAGGGCGTTGCAGGCGGCTACGTAGACATATACCTCTCTATTGCAGACAATCCCTCCATTATTTCTCTCCGCGCATCCATCTCCTACGACGAGGAGGCTCTGGAGCTTGTAAGCGTAACAGATGCAGGGCTCCTCAACGGCTGGACAGCACCCAGCTCAAATAAGACCTCCCCCTACGTTATCCGTTGGATGGATGCACTCGCAACCTCAGGCAACAGCTCAAACGGCAATATCGCAGTCCTTCGCTTCAAGATCCTTGACGGCGTGCAGGAGGGCGAATATACAGTTTCCGTAAGCCACGTTGAGGCAAGAAACGTTGCCGGCCAAAAGATCACCTTTGAAGGCGCTACCGGCACTGTGACAGTAGGCAACGATACTCTTATCGGCGACGTGGACGGCGACGGCGAGATCTCCGATTTCGACTCTATCCTTCTCGAGAAAATGCTTGCAGGCCATAGAGTCAGCATCAACGCAGAAGCGGCAGACTGCGACGGAGACGGCGAGGTAAGTGACTTCGACGCTATCCTTCTCGCAAGATACCTCTGCGGCTGGAGCGTTGAGCTTGGATAACAGAAAGACACACGGGGTATCACTCAAGGATACCCCGTGCCACAAATTGCAAACCATAACCGAAAGGAATTAAATATGTCAAATATCAATTGCTCAATTAAGTGCTTAAGCTTTTTGCTGGCCTTTGCTATGATTTTCGGCTGTGTTTCTGTAGCTACCGTAACGGTAAACGGCGCAGATCAGACAGCAAGATATGAAATGTCAACGCAAAAGAACAGCGACGGCACAATAAAGGTTACAATATCTCTTGCAGACAATCCCGGCCTCATTTCTCTTCGCTTTAAGCTGATATTCGATGCAGACGTTGAGCTCGTCAGCATCAGCAACAGCGGCCTTCTTGAAGGCTTCACCACCCCCTCCGCCGACAGATCCTCCCCCTACGTTCTTCGCTGGTGCGATGCTTTGGCCGAGGACAACAACATCAGATCCGGCGAGATCGCTACCGTTATCTTTAAGGTCATTGACGACCGTGATCATACCGTTGCACTCGAGCATATAGAGGCACGGGACTTTAACGGCAGAAAGCTTGCTGTCAGCAACAGCGAGATCACAGTATCAAATAAAAGCGCAGACGAAGGTATCTTCATTGCCGGCGACGTAGACGGCGACGGCAGCGTAAGCACAAAGGACGCCAATATCATCAAAAGAGTTATCAGCGGCGTTTTGATCCCCACCGAAGACGTTCTCAGATTATGCGACGTTAACGGTGACGGCAGTATAAACACAAAGGATACTAACGTTATTAAAAGAATGATCAGCGGTATCCTGATACTCACACATAAGCCACTGTAAAAAACGTCTCCCCCGTTTTATTACAGGTCCGAATACAGAGGACAATAAAGCCCCTCCTAAGGCAAGCAAAAGCGTTGCCGGGAGGGGCTTTTTCATGCGTAATGATTCGGTATACTTTTCACTTAATAATGAAATTGATATACCTATTGTAAATCGGATCACTTGCAAGCCTCGACCATAGCAACTGCTACTGCAACAGTCATACCGACCATGGGGTTGTTGCCCGCGCCGATGAGACCCATCATCTCTACATAGAATCCACCAAAGGTGGCTTCTAATCGGCGTGACGTCAATGCTATCAAGGGTATTTTTAATAACTATAATAGTTAAACACATCATAGAAATGTGTTCTTGCACCCATTATAGATCAACTATTGTCAAGAAGTCAACATCTTTTTAACATCTTTTGAGGATGTTTGAGATAACTTTCAGAAGAATATACTCAAGTTAAAGCGCTTAATAATCTACTCTGTCGACGAGCTCTTTCCCTCTCCATTTTGTATTTGGAGCATCTAAATACACTGATCCATAGAAATCATACATATCGTAATTATAAGATAAGTCTTGAACAATCCATTCTTTCAACTTTTCCGTGTTCGAACGTAATTTGATGATTCTATTCATATCAAATTCATCTGGGATATCAATATTTGTAATAATATTAGTAAATCTATCTTTGGCTGAAGGATGAGTATTTACCATATGTGATGATGCAGGGTTAACAACGCTTTCTGCCGTTTCACTCAATTCCAAGGAAAGAAACCATATCAAAGCTCCTTCTATTATATTGCAAAGTTCTTGGCTATTATACTGAGGACGAATAATTGAGGCAATATCAGCTTCCAATTCATGGCTTTGACTGGTATTGTATATGTTTTTATAATATCTATTCTCTCCTATCGAAAGTATTGACTTCTCGTATACATCATTGTCATTCAAATGTCCACAAAGATGGTGACAAAACTCGTGACCAGCAATAAATTGTAATTCATATTTAATTGGATTATGTACTATAATTCCGATATCGTTTGGCACAATACCTCGCGGATCCAAGGAAAAATCCATTGATTCTTGTTTCATCATTATTCGTATAGCAATTCTTAAAGCGTTTAACTTAACTTTATCTGGAACTCTATCTTGAAAATCAAACAAAGCTAAATTGCAAAATTTCATAAAAAATTGCAAACTTTCATTTAAGTAGATAATTCTCCCCCAAGACTTATTCTTTTCGGCATATCCATTTGCATCATCCGAGAAAAAGTCTCCGTACGCAATATTTTCACAAAACAGCTTATCCTCTATTGATAAATGATTTAGAACCTCCTCATAATGAGCAGTTATAAATGATTTATCAAAAGACCACTCAGGAAATCTTCTTGCCTTATTCATATACACACGTAAATATCGAGTATTATCGGCCACTATATTAGCTCTTTGTTGTAGCAAGTAATCCCAAGCATTTTGGGGAGAAAAAATTCGATCTATTTCTTCATCGTTACAAAAGGATACAAACCAATGTCGTTCCCAATTATCCATAATCTCTTTTTTTAATGGTGTTTTCATAAAGATTACCTATGCTTTTTTATAGCTTTTATAATTGATTTGTCTTTGATGTGAACCGTTTTTTACTCATACACCCCGCGGATTTTATCAAGATACTCTTTGAACGCTTCCACTCTGGGAGAGGGCGAGAGTATTTTTGCTTTATTACCGAGGCCGCAGATAGAATTTCTTGTTTTTCGCAGGACATCTACTATGTACGATTAATATTAAAAATCAAACATCCATTTCATAAAAGAAATAATCCAAATCTTTAATAGAATGAACCAACTGACCTTCCTGACGGAGTGTTGCTATTTCCTCTCTGCTCATCCACTTAGTTTGCGCCACCTCATCTGTGGTCGCATTTTTCAAAAGCACATCGCCATCATAGTGGAAAAGCCAAACATCTACTATATCATTGTATCGTTTCCCTTTGATTGTTTTACGCGTTTTTGTAAATAACAAAACTCCGTCATCTATAGTAAAGTTTAATCCTACTTCCTCATACACCTCACGTACTGCGCTATATATACTGCTTTCTCCTTTTAATGCACTCCCCCCAACACATTCCCACTTCAGCGGAAATGTTGACTTATTGGCAGAACGTTGTGTCATTAAGTATTTACCTTCGCTGTTTTTAATCCATACATGAACTACAAGATGATACCCATCTTCCGGCAACTCCGTTCCTCTAATATGTTCTCCTATGATCTCTCTTTTTAAATTATATAAATCCCATATTTCCATATTTATCATCTCCATAGATTTTACACTAAAACTCACTCATACACCCCACGGATTTTATCAAGATACTCTTTGAACTCTTCCACTCGCGGAGAGGGCGAGAGTATTTTTACTTTATTGCCGAGGCCGCAGAGCCAGCCGTAAAACTGGTTGCTGACCGCGCCGTTGCTACAGCTCGATAAATTGGAATTTATATGCTTATTGAATTTATGATATATTCCACGTTCTCATCAATCGGTTTCGTTCCATCAACTCTAATGATAGGACATTTTACGGTTTGCAACCAATTTTCAACATAGCTACCCTGTCGAGATTCAACCATTTGAAAAAAAGCTTCTTCTTGGTTATACAAATCTCCGCCTAGTAGCATCCTGCTTCCAAACTTCTTAAAAGAACGATTTCTTACCCGCTGTGAACGAACGCTTTGGGGAACTTCAAGCATAATAACATAGTCATACATAGAGATAATGTCTTTTTCATAATCACCTTTAACAGCGGCAAAAACAAAATCAGGATGATTTTTGACTTCATTCATAAGAAGCTGTTCGACTTCATGACGGGGTTTAGGGTTCGTGTATGGCTCATTTGGGTTCGAACTGGAAAAATACAAATTCTCATCATCGATAAAATAAAAACCTATTTTTTCAGCCAAAGCCCTTCCAAGAGTGCTCTTTCCACTTCCATTTAATCCACAAATCTGTATTCCAATTCCCATCATTCAGCCTCCAATTCTATGTATTTTTATTTGCAGTTTATATTCTTTTAATAACTCCGTCAATGCTTTCGTATTTTCTATTCTTATTAACCTCTATTTTACTCTCAATTTCTTTTTCGAGGTCAATGCCCAGTATTTCAGAAAGACCAAGCAAATATATAGCAACATCAGCAAGTTCCTCGCCGATACTGCTTTCCTGCTTTCTCCACGCTTCGTAGGCTTCACTTACTTCGCCGTAAAGCAAGCAGAATTCTTTATTAACGTCGGTAGTGTTGAATCCTTTATCTATCTTATTTTGATAGATCACTTTTTGAGTTGCTTTAAGATCCATGATGTTTCCCTCTCTGTTCTCTCTTGGCTTCATCTATATAGTCAACAATATAAATGTGAATAAGCACATCTACATTATTCATAATCAGTCATATTTAGTTTACCAAAACCATTATATCACACATACAAAAGAAATGAAAGGGCGGATTTAACCCGCCCTCTCCGTTGATATGTTTATTATCCCACGTTTTCGACCTGTGCGGTTAGAATAACACTTGCCGCGTTGTTTCACCCCAAGACTTTCTCTTTTCCTTTGCGGGAATATATACAGATTCGCCGGCAACATATTTCTGTATTTGTTTGAGTAGTTTTTCGGGGAAAATATCTTTTCCATTGAGTTGGCTCATAAACTCACTCCTTTCTTTCTCCTGTGATTGAATTATACCTCTTGTTTTCAAAGAATTATATATCAAGAACAGTTAGGAGAGAATTTGAACTGAAAACTGACCAAAATAAAAAAGCACCATTATGATGCTTGACACATACATTGGTGTGTGATACAACGAGGATAAATCAAGGTACACCGTATAGATGATTAACCTAAGTAGTTATTAAAAAACAACCGTGACTTTGGTAGAGTGGGCGGTTATTTTGCTTTTCTCACAACAATATGTCTGCAAATGAAAAGATTTCACTGGAAATGTTGCCATAAAGCATCAATGGTGATATAATTTTAGCAGAATACATTCTAAAGGAGAAGCTATATGAAAAATCTTACAGACGCATTCGTTCTTTCAAACGGTGTTCGGGTGCCTTGTCTTGGTTACGGCACTTATCTCACCCCCAACGCAGAGGTAGCAAGAGATTCCGTTATGGAGGCTTTGAGAGTAGGCTACCGCCATGTAGATACCGCATTTGCTTACGGTAATGAGACTGCAGTAGGCGAGGGCATAAGAGCCTCAGGCATTAAAAGAGACGAGATCTTTGTAACAACAAAGCATTGGGTAACAATGAGAGGTTACGAGAAGGCAACGGAGGCTATCGACGTTTCTCTCAAAAATCTCGGCCTTGACTATCTTGACCTTTATCTCATCCACTGGCCTTGCGTTGAAAAGGTCTCTCCCGATTGGAAGGAGATCAACGCATCTACCTGGAGAGCCTTTGAGGATGCTTATAAGGCAGGAAAGATAAGAGCTATCGGCGTTTCCAATTTCCAGAAGAAACATTACGATGCCCTTTCCGGAATGTGCGAAATAAAGCCCATGGTAAACCAGATCGAATTCCATCCCGGATATACTCAGCCCGAGACCGTTGAGTATTCCAAAGAAGCGGGAATGCTCGTTCAGGCCTTCAGCCCTCTCGGCTGCGGAGCAGTTCTCGGTGACGAGACTCTCAAGGCTGTTGCCGCAAAGTATAATAAGACCGTAGCGCAGATCTGCCTTAGATTCGTTTTACAGTCTGGACTTAACGTGCTGACGAAATCCGTGACCCCCTCGAGAATTCTTGAAAACACACAGATCTTTGATTTTGAACTTTCTTCGGAGGATATGGCAACCATCGCCGCAATGCCTGAACTGGGCTTCACCGGCTGGCTCCCCGAAAACGCACCTGCCGATGCTTTAGCTTAAAATAAAATCAAGGGCCGTTTTTGTATCATTTGAAGATACAAATGCGGCCCTTCTCTCTCAAAAAATGTTGTAATTTGGAAACTCTTGTGATATGATTCTATCGATTTTGAACTTGACGGATTTTCTTTCCGATCATTTTAACCAAAACATAAAATAACAAGAGGTTTATATGTGGCTTTTGTATCAAATACACGCATTAAACAAAGGCATAAGAATATTGAAATTCAATCATGTTTATGGTATAATTGGTTTCAATCAATAACACACTTCAAAAGGAGTACATATGAATATTGCAGTTTTTGCCTCCCATGGGGGCAGTGATCTTCAAGCTATAATCGACGGTTGCAAAAGCAATAAAATAAATGCGAATGTAGTCTGTGTTATAAGCAACAACGGTGATTCTATGGCCCTTCAGCGTGCCGAAAAGGAGAGTATTCCTTCTTATCATCTGAGTGCTAAGAAGTGTGGAGATGAAGAACTTTTAGCCACAGAGCTGCTCAAAGTATTATCTAATCATTCTGTTGATATGATATTCCTTGCAGGATATATGAGAATGCTTCATGTTTCTGTGTTGAAAGAATACAACAATCGCATTTTTAATATACATCCCGCACTCCTTCCCAAATTTGGCGGCAAAGGCATGTTTGGAATGAACGTACATAATGCGGTAATTGCGGCAGGTGAAAAAGAGACCGGAGTTACAATTCACAGAGTGAGTGCAGAGTATGACAGCGGAGAGATCGTTGCTCAGACCTCAGTACCCGTTGAAGAAAGCGACACCGCGGAAATATTGGCGGCGAGAGTTCTTGAAAGAGAACACACCTTCCTTGTGGAAGTTATTTCCGATATTTGCGAGAATAAGATAAAGTTGGGTTGAGTGTAATATGACCGTTAAACCTTTGAACACAGAAGAACTTTATCTTCTGAAAGATCTGTTTTCCTATAACGATCCCGAGGAAATGATACAAAGTAACTCTCAAAAAATAGAATCAGGGGAAATAGATATATTCGGTCTCTTTTCAAACAAAGTACTTATTGGTGAGCTTCGTGCTATGTATTCCAATTCGGATGAAAGGTTCGCCCAAAAGGGAAAAAGAGCATATTTGTATGCTTTCAGAATACACGAAAATCATCAAGGCAAGGGACTCGGAAAACACTTATTAAAATACGTAATTGATAATCTTACCCAAAATGGCTATTACGAAATAACTGTTGGCGTAGAAGACGATAATGAAAGAGCAAAACATATTTATAATAGCTTTGGCTTTGATAAAATAGTATCTCGCATACAGGAAGAATATCAGGGCGAAAAGTATGAATATAATCTTTATCTAAAAAGCAAGTGAAAAGGAGATGCCGAGGCATCTCCTTTCCTTTTCTCTTCACTTTTCTCTCTTATCTCTTCTCTGATACAAAAAACTCCCTGAAATTCAGGGAGTTTATTTGTATCAATTAATTACTTGCAAGCCTCTTCGATAGCAACTGCAACAGCAACTGTCATACCAACCATGGGGTTGTTACCTGCACCGATGAGTCCCATCATTTCTACGTGTGCAGGTACGGAAGAAGAGCCTGCGAACTGTGCGTCGCCGTGCATTCTTCCCATTGTATCTGTCATACCGTAGGAAGCAGGACCTGCTGCCATGTTATCGGGATGGAGTGTACGACCTGTACCGCCGCCGGATGCAACGGAGAAGTACTTAACGCCGTTCTCGTTTGCCCACTTCTTATATGTTCCTGCAACGGGATGCTGGAATCTTGTGGGGTTAGTGGAGTTACCTGTGATGGAAACGCCTACGTTCTCAAGTCTCATGATTGCAACGCCCTCGGGTACGCTGTCAGAACCGTAGCACTTAACGTCAGCGCGGGGACCGTTGGAATAAGGAGTCTCCTTGATTACTGCTACTTCCTCAGTTGCGGGATCGAACTGAGTCTGAACGTATGTGAAGCCGTTGATACGGGAAATGATCATTGCAGCGTCCTTGCCAAGACCGTTAAGGATAACGCGGAGGGGCTTTGTTCTTACCTTGTTTGCGTTAAGAGCGATCTTGATAGCGCCCTCTGCAGCTGCAAAGGACTCGTGGCCTGCGAGGAAGCAGAAGCACTCTGTCTCCTCGGAAAGGAGCATAGAGCCGAGGTTACCGGGGCCGAGACCAACCTTACGGTTTTCAGCAACGGAGCCGGGGATACAGAAGGACTGGAGGCCGATACCGATAGCGGCAGCAGCGTCAGCAGCCTTTGTGCAGCCCTTCTTGATTGCGATAGCAGCGCCTACTGTGTAAGCCCACTTTGCGTTCTCAAATGCGATAGGCTGTGTTTCTTCAACGATCTTATAGGGGTCGATACCCTTTGCATCACAGATTTCCTTGCACTCATCGATAGAGGAAATGCCGTATTCAGCGAGAGCGGCGAGGATCTTCGCCTCGCGTCTTTCGTAACCTTCAAATTTAGCCATTGTTGATTTCCTCCTTCAATTATTCCTTACGGGGATCGATGTACTTAACAGCATCGCTGAATCTGCCGTATGTACCCTTGGACTTCTCGTATGCTTCGTTAGGCTCCATGCCCTTCTTGATGAAGTCAGTCATCTTGCCGAGAGATACGAACTCATAACCGATTACCTGGTTATCAGCGTCGAGGGCCATTCTTGTGCAGTAGCCCTCTGTCATTTCAAGGTATCTTACGCCCTTAGCCTTAGTACCGTACATAGTACCTACCATGGAACGCTCACCCTTACCAAGGTCTTCCATACCTGCGCCGATTACGAGACCGCCCTCAGAGAAAGCGGACTGGCTGCGGCCGTATACGATCTGGAGGAAAAGCTCACGCATAGCTGTGTTGATAGCGTCGCAAACGAGGTCGGTATTGAGAGCCTCGAGAAGAGTCTTTCCGGGGAGGATCTCAGCTGCCATAGCTGCAGAGTGAGTCATACCGGAGCAACCGATAGTCTCTACGAGAGCCTCTTCGATGATACCGTCCTTAACGTTGAGGGACAGCTTACAAGCGCCCTGCTGGGGAGCACACCAGCCCACACCGTGGGTGTATGCAGAGATGTCTGTGATCTGCTTTGCCTGAACCCACTTGCCCTCTTCGGGAATGGGAGCGGGACCGTGGTCGGGACCCTTAGCAACGCAGCACATGTTTTCAACTTCTTTAGAATAAACTAAGCTCATTGGTCTAGTCTCCTTTTGAATTATTGTTATACATATGTATTATACAAGCAATTCTCCGTTTTTTCAATATTATTTTCGTATTTTTTTGCTTCCGTATCAATTTTTTCGACGAGGGTGAGGGCGTGGTAGGGGCGTCGCTGTGTGCGCCCGTCATCAGCACGCGAGCTGAGGCTGGATTTGATGCAGGAACGACATTATAAATATATACGGGGTTGTAGGGGAGCGGCTACTGTCATTCTGAGCGTAGCAAACGCCACGGGGCGGCGTTTGCGAAGTCGAACCCGACTCAAGGGAGGGCGACCGTTAGGTCGGGATCTACGATATTTGACAGAAGCTCTCGAAAATTCTCCGTAGATCCTGCCCCTTCGAAGAACCCCTAAAAATTCGCAGGCTCATTTTCAGGGAACCCTCGATTGGGGCACCACCCTAAGGGGGTGGTTCGACTACGAAAGCATCATCCTATGATGTTTTCTCCGCTCAGGATGACATATCAAGGGGCGTTCCTGCATCAAATTTTCTTTCGGTTCGCGTGCACATTGTGCCTCCCCTTCTCGCGGTACGCGTGAAGGGAGCGAGTCATTTTTGCGCTGCCGGTGGCAGGAAAAGCAAGAATGATGAGTGTGCCGCGGTCGAAATAATGAGAGCGAATAGCGAACTTATTATTTCGGGCACCGCAAACGGACGGGGGACCGCCGCGAAAGCAAACATAGGGTAAAGTTAAATTTAGTCGGGGCGGTGGAAGGGTTGTACATCGGCACGATAGCAAAAAAACAAGAATCCCTATATTTGATACATAGGTTCGCGTGCAGATAAATTAACCCTTCCGTCATCGGTGCCGAAGATTTCCTCTGTTGTGAATTCAATTTGCACCGATGCCACCTCCCCTAAAACCGCTTCGCGGTGTCAGTGGAGGCATTCGTTTTGTGCAAATCCGTAGGGGAGCATTCCATATGCTCCCGTATTTCTGAACGGTAGGGGGGAGCGGGAATACCGAGAGTTGGACAGTTATCATATAAGTAGAGTCGACAAAGACCCAAAAAAGATGTAGAATAAGAGAATAAGAGAAGAAGAAAGAAGGTAAAGAAATGTCGACCTACAGCAAAGAGTTTAAAGAAGAAGCAAAACGCCTGGCAGATGAAATAGGGATGAAAAAAGCAGCAGCGCAGCTTGGAATTCCGTATTACACATTGGCGGATTGGCGAAACCGCAGTAAGCACAAGCCTAAGGAAACGGTGGAGTTGAGCGAGGAAGAGCTTCGCATCAGAAACCGAGAGCTTGAACGTGAAGTTGCAGAGCTGAGAGAAGCAAACAACATATTAAAGGATGCACTCGGTTTTTTCGCAAAAGACCGGAAGAGGTAAAGACTTGTGAACGACACGTATTTGTTTTAAAAAGCAAGGACAAATACAATGTCAAAGCAATGTGCAAGGTGCTGAACATCAGCGAATCAGGATATTACCGTTGGCTCAAGAACAGAAATAAGCCTACGGCACGTCAGCTTCTTTCGGTCAAAATTCAAGAAATATTGGATGAACACCCCGACAATGATAACTACGGCATCGACAGAATGGAAACAGCTATGAAGCAAAAAGGCGTTTCTGTAAGCCGAAGAACTATATACCGCACAATGTCTGAAATGGGGATCATACACAAAAGGCGCACGCCTCGTGGCATAACTAAAGCCACCACAGAGATCCAAGATCGCGAAAATTTGATCAAAAGAGACTTTACTGCAAAAGAGCCTCTGAAAAAGTTGCTTTCAGATATCACTGAGGTTCAATGCTATGACGGGAAGCTATACATATCAGCAGTCCTTGATTGCTACAACGGAGAAGCTCTTTCGATCGCTATGGATAACAATATGAAAAAGGAGCTTTGCATTCGTACCGTAGAGGAACTGAGATTACAGTATGGAAAGAAGCTCTGCGGAGCGATCTTTCATAGCGACAGAGGAAGTCAGTATACAAGCGAAGCCTTCAAAGAAGCACTTGCCGGAGCAGGTCTGCGTCAAAGCCTGAGCGGTACCGGTCATTGTTTTGATAATGCAAGAATGGAGAGCTTCTTTGCTACGTTAAAGAAAGAAAAGATCTACAGGATCTCTGCGTATAAGCTGACAAGAGAGCAAGTTAAAAGTATCATTTTCAGATACGTTTTCGTATATTACAATCGAATCCGAATCAACTCATTCAATCCCGGAGGATTGGCTCCTGTTGCATATCGAGAGTGGGCAAGATCTGCAATTTCGAATGCCGCATGATCGCCGCGCGCCGATGAATTTTCTCCGTTCCGCTACGCTCCACTTCGTAAATTCATCGGTATTTACTCAGCTTCGTTTTATTTAGGGGATTTTTCGACTGCACTTTTCTTGACAATTCCAAGTTTATATGCGGAATGAATGGTATATTTGTAGGGACCGACGTCCTCGACGGTCCTCGGCAAACACAACAATTTCATCAATACGTCACGTCAGCAAAAAGGGGCAGGAATTTATTGTAGTACGTTGTTTCATCTAAATATTGACAAGCTCCACCTCGCGCGTCATCTTGAGCGAAGGTGGCTCACTTGTGAGACACTGTAGTCGAAACCCGAAGGGCAAATTGCAAAGCAATTTGGATCTCGCGACAGACCAAAC
>JAFQDC010000031.1 GCA_017416205.1 Clostridia bacterium
TCGGTCACGATGGTTTCCCTACGGGAAAACGATGATATGATTGCCTATATAACTTGCCGCAGGCAATCATCGTTTGCGTAGCAATCATCGTTTGGCTAAGCCAATTATCGTTTGCCGAAGGCAATCATAGTTGGGCACATACTCCCCCACAAACCCTAATTTGACAACAAAACATATCGCAATTCAAAAGGGGCATTGCAGCCCCTTTTTATTTTGTGTCCGTTCTGAGGACGATATCGTATTCCTCCGCAAGGCGGTTCCACGTCAGGCGGTCAACAATGCCCGTTGGTTCAAGGCCACCCGCTATCTGAAACTCTCTCACAGCCCCTCGGGTAGACGTGGTATATCTGCCGTTTGGGGGAATATAGCCGTATGCATCGTAAAATATTCTCAGCTCATTGAGCATGAGCTGAACGATCAGCACAAGATCGCTCCTGTCTCCCTCCGCCAAAATGAAATCATCGTTATCGGGAAAGGGAGATATACTTCGGCTTTTGCCGAAGATCTCACCGAGATACCTGTATTCATCATCCACAGCCTTCCACGTGACGAAGTCCACAGCTCCCGTTTCCTCAATGCCGTAAAGGCTTTGGAAGCTTTTTACCGCCTCTCTTGTGCCATCGTCATACACTCCGTCAACAGCAACGGACAGGCTCTCGTTCTCCGTCCATTTTGAAATAGAACGAAGCTTATTCTGCAATTGCATAATATAAATTTTACTGTTATCTATATTAAATTCCATCAAAGAGCCTCCCCCTTTATGTGATATCCCCTGCAAACTGCCCCTCCGCAGCTTTCCTGCCGTCCACCAGAGCGCGGTAGGTCTCCGCTATCCTGTTATAGGTATTCAGCGCCACGACACCGTCCTCCCGAAGCCCGAACAGGGACTGAAAGGCAAGGACTGCCGCCTGAGTTGAGGGACCGAAAACGCCGTCGGGAGAAAGCTTCGGTATCTGGGGATATGCATCTGAAATAACGTTCAGATAATTCTGTATCCTTCTTACCTCCTCGCCGCGGCTGCCGAGGCGCACGGGAAATCCGGGATAGGGCTCCGTTGAATCGGAGAAATACCCCGCAGGCAGAGATGCAAGCATTCCCTGATAGGCATCGTATATGGCCTGCCACGTGGCTGTATTCACAACTCCCGTAACGGGGAGACCGTACTGGCGCTGAAATGAGCGAACGCTCTCCTCAGTCTCTGCGCCGAAGACACCGTCAATGGCGGGAGCACTCACAGCAGGATCAAACTGAGCGATGAATCTTAAAAAATACTGGAGATCCGAAGCTCCCTGACCTCGGTAACCAATGCTAAGCTCCTCATTAAAGAGATTAGTCACCTCCTCGGGGGTTATTCCCTCGGAATCAAGATCTGAAAGGCTCTTCACTCCCGAATATATCCGCGCGATAGCGTACCACACGGTCCTGTCTACACTTCCCGTTTCCGGCAGGGAGAATATCCTTTGAAACTCCCTCACCGAATCCTCCGTATCCGTTGCAAAAATGCCGTCAATAAGCTTGATCTTTGGAATTGCGGGATAATTTCTCGATATTCTGTTTAGCCGCGTCTGAATGAGCTTTACGTCATTTCCCGATGACCCCACGCTCAGCACCCTGCCGGGATAGCTTTCCGCAGAGCCTTGAATGGGTGCATCGGAAACGAGAACGATATCGTTTCCGTAAAACCGTGCCAGTATATCATATGGCCCCAGGCCCTGATTTGCAAGGCTCACGGTCTCCCATTGGCGAAGGCCGGGGCAAAATGAATTCTGCCCGTCGCAGTACAGAGCAAACAAAGGCTCCACCGCGCCCTCGCGGCGGATATAGGTATCAAATATCTCATCAACGATAAGACTGACGTTTTCAAAAATATCCCTGCCATAGGTAAAGGACTGATCTATTGCCGTTGAATTTGTAATATCAAAGGGGTATCCCCGAGAGCGGTAATACTCCGTATATATGCGGTTTAAGGCAAAGGATATCTGAGCGAGGATATTTGCCCTCAGCGCGCTTTCGGGCCAGGTTGGATATATCTCGCTTGACGCTACGTTTTTTATGTAATCCACGAAAGACACCGTAACGTTCTCGCTGTCACTGTCAGGGGGGCCCAGATGCACGGTTACAGTCTCGGGAATAAATGGAAGATTTACCTGTCCGTTCATAAGCTCCTCCCAATGTCACTTGCTCTCAGATCCGGATATCCCGGAGTTTCAACGATAAGCTCACCGGGAAGGCTTTGGGGGAAAATGCTGAGCGGTATCAGATTTGCCTTTTGTATTGCGGTAATGCCGTCAAATATGGGGACTGTCAGATCGCTCACTCCGTTATATCCTTCCTTTATCACCTGAACCGTGTAGGTGGAATAGGGGAGGACGTTATCGGGAGACTGAGAAAGCTCCCTTGAGGGTGCGGGGAGGGAGATTTTTTCCGTAAAGCCTGAGGAGTCCGTTCTGAGGGATGCAATAAACTCCCCTGTCACACCGTCGCTTATAAAAACCGTAGCACCCTCCACGGGGAAAGCTCCGTCTGCGGCTATGGCCTGAACCTTCAGCGATCCCTGTCCTGAATTTTCGCCCATTGGTTATCAACCCTTTCTTTTATGATTTTTCTCTGTTTCAAAAACCTTCATAGTGAGAAACAGCGTGACTGCAAGCAGCGTGACGTTAGGTCCCGCCTTCAATTGAACGGCGGTGCAGATCACCCACAGCACTGCGGCAAATGCAAAGGACAAGGCCCGAAAGGTAAAGTACGCCCATCCGGGCGCCGCCAGCGCCTCTGCCGCGGCAATAAAGGCTTCTCCGCCGTCAAGCCCTGTAATGGGAAGAAGATTCAGAAGAGAAAGTCCCAGGGAATACAGGCGAAGCTCTCTGTCAAAAAATGGGATAAAATACAGAGCTATTCCGACAACGCACCCCGAAAGGCTCACCCCAATGCGGGAAATGGTGCTGTGAAGGCCGTAGTAGCATATCTTAAAGCCCACACCCCAAAGCCTTGCACCTCCGCCCTTCCAGCCGAAAAGACGTGCCGTTATGATATGGGCAAGCTCATGGATCGCGACAGCAAGCAAAAGAGCCACAGGCTCGGGGGATGAAAGGAGAGCAAGGGCAAGAAACAAAGCACCCCACATTTAAATAGCGCCGTCAGGCAAAAGGCTACTGACAGATTCAAGAAAAATATCCCAGAACCCCTTTTCCCTCTCCTCCTTCGGAGGAGAAAAGGTTATGGCAACGCTCTCCCGCTCACTCTCAGAAAGTCGGGCGCTCCTTTCAAGATCCTCTGCCGTTGCGGCAAGGAGTATGGTGACCGCAAGTGCGCACACCGCCCCGAGAAGGACCTCCGGATAGTTCTCTTTCCCTTTTCCTCTTTTTACCGATCTTTTCTTTCCTGACATAAAAATACCGCTCTTTCCTGAGTATAGGTAATCCTATGCCGCCCTTTTTAGCTTTATTACAGTCACAGTACAGTATATGCAAGCTGAATAAATATGTTATTCCTAAACAAACTCCGATTTAACGCTATATATAAAAAGAGAAAACCGCAAAAAGCGGTTTTCTTCATCAATTATTCAATATTCATTTTATAAGCCTGAGTCCCTTGGGATAATGATTCTTCACCTTGCCGTCAACTACCTTGCCGCCGCCTGCGGGGCAGCCGTCAATGAGGACTGCGCACCAGCCGTTTTCGCACTGAGCATCGATCACCTGACCCTGTAGGTATGCTATAGCATCATCGGAGGTGCTTTCAAGCCTTATCTGCCGCTTGAACTGCTTTCCCATAGCTGAGAAAAGGTGGTGATGAGGCTCAAGTCGCCCTTTTACGATGGTTCCGACCGGAACTCCGCAGAATACTGCGGCCTTGTGGGTGGGTAGATCCTCGGTCAGCATCACCGTGTCTCCCATGAGAGAGAAGACAAGTTCGCCCTCAACTGTAAGGTTATCTTTAAAGAACTTTTCAAGAATACGGATATCGTCCTTTGAAAGGGCGGGAGAGGGGGTCTTGCCCTTATCCTTTTTCTTTTTCTTCGGGATATATTCCTCGCCGTCGGCGCTCTTTTTCATAAGACAGAGAAACTGTCCCTCGCCGGGGGAGATATGGGGGTAAAACCGTCGGCATTCCTTCATATTGAAGTGCGCGCCCTCAAAATCAATGCCGTCTGCGGTAACGGCCACAACGCTTTCCGATACGGGAACTATGGTGAAATCGGGATGACGGGAGAGAAACGCGTCAACGGTCATTTCGTTTTCTTCAAGGGAAAAGGTGCAGGTGGAATAGAGAAGATACCCGTCGGGGGATGTGCACCGCGCGGCATTGTCAAGAATCTCCTTTTGTCTCTCGGCGCACATCTTTACGTTTTCCTCTGACCACTCCTCTACGGCCTCGTCGTATTTTCGCATCATTCCCTCGCCGGAGCATGGGGCATCCACCACGACGAAATCAAAGGCGGTGCCAAATGTGTCTGCGATATCAGAGCTGTCAGTGTTCGTGAGAGTACATCGTGAAACGCCCATTCTCTCGAGATTTGAGCGAAGTATGCGGCATCGGGAGCGGTCTATCTCGTTTGAAACGAGGTATCCGTCTTTCAGAAGTGACGCTATCTGCGTGGACTTTCCGCCGGGGGCGGCGCAAAGGTCGAGAACGCGCATATCAGGGCGTATGTAATGGGAAACTGCGGCAACGCTGCACATGGCGCCGGGATCCTGAACGTAGAAGGCGCCTGCGTGGTGGAGTGGGTGGCCTCCAACCTTTTCCTCATTAAAGATAAATCCGTTTTCCGAAAAGGGGAGAGGAGAAAGGTCAAGGCCTGCCTTATCCCTGAAGGTATCCTTATCTGTTTTCAGGGTGTTTACCCGAAGGGCGCGGACGGCGCTCCTGTCCTCGAAGGATGCGATAAAGCTGTCGTAATCATCCTTTAAGATATCCTTCATTCTTTCCTTGAATTTCTCGGGAAGAGCCATATTTCTTTCTCCTTTCTTTTTTATAGGGAGTATTTACAAACGACTGATTTTCAAATTTTGGTTTGAGGGGGAGATATACGTGGGAGCCTTTTTGAAAAAAGGCCCCCACACCCCCGAAAAACTTCAAAAAAGGGATTAATTAGTTGTCTATAGGTATACTTTGTCATTCTATATTACCCATAGTTTAAAGTTTTTTGCGGAGCTTTTTTACAAAAAAGCGACATATAACCCGTAATTTGAAGGTTAACATACCAAAGAGGGCTGTCTAAGGAAATGACAGCCCCTTTTTATTAATCAACGAAATCAAATTCGATATCAAACATCTTAACGGTGTCGTCCTCAACGCATCCTGCAGCGCGGAGCATATCGATGATTCCGCCGTCGTTAAGAGATTTTTGGAAATACATAAGGGATTCGCGGTCGCTGAAGTTGATCCTTCCGCAAAGCTTTTCAAGCCACTTACCCGTGCATACGTATGCGCCCTCGGAATCTCTTGTGATAACTGTATCCTCGGGACGTGATTCCTCGAAGGTATCAGCGCTCTCTTCCTCGATCTCGCTCTCATACACGGTGATGGGGGGAAGCTCTCTCAGCATACTCTCGATCTCACGGAGAAGCTCGGGAATACCCTGCCTTGTAGCTGTGGAAATGGGGAACACCTTATAGCCGAGAGCGTCTGCAAGAGTTTTAAGGGACTTTAAGTTTTCGTCCTCCTCCTCGATTATAAGGTCGCACTTGTTTGCGGCGATGATACGGGGGCGCTCTGCAAGCTCTGGTGAGAACTCCTCAAGCTCCTGAGAGATGGTATCAAAGTCCTCGGTGGGTGCTCTGCCCTCCATGCCTGAGATATCCACCACCTGCAAAAGAAGTCTGCAGCGCTCGATGTGGCGAAGGAAATCGTGACCAAGACCGGCTCCCTCAGCAGCTCCCTCGATAAGTCCGGGGATATCCGCCATAACGAAGCCGCGGTCCTCTCCTGTGTTGACAACGCCGAGAGAGGGCTCAAGGGTTGTGAAGTGGTACTCTGCAACCTTGGGACGAGCCTGAGAAACTGCGGCAAGAAGGGAGCTCTTTCCCGCAGAGGGAAGACCCACAAGACCGACGTCTGCGATCATCTTAAGCTCGAGAACGATCTCCTTTTCCTCACCGGGAAGACCGTTTTTCGCAAAGCGGGGGATCTGACGTGTAGGTGTGGCAAAGTGCTTGTTGCCCCAGCCGCCGCGGCCGCCCTTACAAACAACGAAGGGCTCGTCGTCAGACATATCCTTAATGATCTTTCCGCTTTCGGCGTTGCGGATAATGGTGCCGCGGGGAACCTTGATGGTAACGTCCGCACCGTTCTTTCCGTGGCGCTTTGCGCCCTCGCCGTTGCCGCCGGGCTCTGCTATGAATTTTCTCTTGTATCTGAAGGAAAGGAGGGTGTTGATACCTTCGTCGACCACGAAAATGATGTTACCGCCGTTTCCGCCGTCACCGCCGTCGGGACCGCCTTTGGCAACGTATTTCTCACGTCTGAAGGAAACGGCGCCGTTGCCGCCTGCTCCTGCCTTTACAAATATTTGTATCTTATCAATAAACAAGGTATTGCTCCTTTCTTAGGTGTCGCCGTATACCATATCGTAATTTCTGATGGCATCGGCAATGATCTGTCTTGCCTCTCCGGGGCCTGCCAGCTCGTCAACTACGGTGTCCTTGTCCTCAAGCTGCTTATATACGGAGAAGAAGTGCTTCATTTCGTCAAACTTATGCTGGGGGATCTCATAGACTGATTTAAACTTATTGTAGTTGGGCGCGGAGAAGGGGATAGCGATGATCTTTTCGTCCATGTGGCCGCCGTCCATCATCTTGATAACTCCGATGGGGTAGCAATCAACGATGGTCATGGGGAGGATGGACTCTGAGCAGATAACGAGAACGTCAAGAGGGTCGCCGTCGTCTGCATAGGTGCGGGGAATAAAGCCGTAGTTTGCAGGGTAGTGGGTAGAGGTGTAAAGGATACGGTCAAGACGGAGCATTCCCGTTTCCTTATCAAGCTCATACTTATTCTTACTGCCGCGGGATATCTCGATAACAGCGGAAAAGCTGTCGGGAGTTATTCTGTGGGCAGGCATATCGTGCCATATGTTCATCATTTGAGACCTTGCCTTTCTCTCAGAGCATTTCGCGGGCAACGCGGCCCAGAATCTCGCAGCCGCGGACGATGTCCTCATCGGAGGGGGTGGAATAGTTGATACGGAATGCGTTTACAGTTCCGTTCTCATCGCAAAGGAATGCGTTTCCGGGAACTACGGCAACCTTGTTTTCAAGGGCCTTCTTTACGAAGGCCTGCATATTTATGCACTCGGGAAGAGTTACCCAGATGAAGAGGCCACCCTCGGGACGGGTGTACTTTATCTCCTTTGGCATACAGCGGTCAAGAGTGGAAAGCATAAGGCCGCATTTTTCGCGGTATATCTTTCTGATACCTGCAATATGGCCGTCAAGGTCGCATTCTGTCATAAAGCGGTGGCAGAGCATCTGGAAGAAGATGTTTGTGTGAACGTCCTCGCCCTGCTTTGCAACCACCATTTTCTGGAGGATCGCCTCGGGACCGCAAACAAAGCCCACTCTCATACCTGCGGAGAGGATCTTTGAGAAGGAGGAGCAGTAAACAACGATGCCCTCGGTGTCCATGCTCTTGATAGTGGGGATATCCTCGCCTGCAAAGCGAAGCTCGCCGTAGGGGTTGTCCTCGATTATGATAACGCCGTGTTTTACGCAAACGTCGTAGATGGCCTTTCTTTTTTCAAGGCTCGTTGTAAGTCCTGCGGGATTCTGGAAGGTGGGGATAAGGTATACGAGCTTAACGTTCTCAGTCGTTGAGAGTGCGCGGTCAAGCTCCTCGGGGTCGATTCCGTCGTCTCCCAGGGGGATGCCCACGGGCTTTGCACCGCAGGAGCGGAAGGAGTTAAGTGAGCCGATGAATGAGGGGTCCTCGCAGATGACTACGTCACCCTCGTTGCAAAGAGACTTGCAGCAAAGCTCCATGCCCTGCTGACCGCCGGAGGTGATGATAGTCATATCACCCTCGCGGCCGATATTGAACTTTTCCTTCATTCTCGCTTCAACCGCTGCTCTGAGAGGGGGATAACCCTCGGTAACGCTGTACTGAAGAGCGGCAGTTGAGGAGTTTTTGAAAATATCGGCGCCGATGCGCGCAAGATCGTCAACGGGGAAGGAAAGAGGGGAGGGATTGCCTGCGGCAAAGCTTATCATCTCGGGGTCTCCCATGCTCTTGAATATCTCTCTTATTGCAGAAGGCTTCAGCGCCTTCATTTTATCTGAAAAATAGTATTCCATATATATTCTCCTTTACAGGTAATTTACTATAATAGAATATTATACAACAGATGAACAGAGTTTTCAATAGGTTTTGGGGAACTATTATCCGGAGATTCTTTTCGTTGTGTTTAAATTCGGGCTTGTTAGGGAAGAAGGTGCGGAAGCTTTTTTAAAAAAGTTTCCGCACCTTCAAAAAACTTCAAGCTGACAAAGTGGAACTAAGGCAAAAGGCACTGCTAAAGAAAAGAAAAAACGGAGAGAGAGCTCTCCGTTTTCCTTGTTACTTATTGTTTTCCTTGCCGTCGTGGTTGTCGCAGTCATAGCCTGCGCGGCTCTCTGCCTTTGAACGTGGGATCATTCCGTTATCCGTCTGCGAGCTTGGGTAAAGGCCAACGGCCTCGGCGCGGACCACGTCTGCAATAAGATTATCGCCCTTTTTTCTTTCGGGGAATTCTTTTTTCTTGTCCATGATGCTTTCCTTTCAAATGGATTCAAGAACAGTATTCCCAAAGCGGCCATAATTATTTCACCACAGCGTCAGAAAAAGCATCGATCACTCTGATAAGGTCGATGAGATATTTTCTGTCTATCTTCTTTACCTTTGAATCTATCTCGGTCAAAAGCAGCTCCTTGTCGGAAAGCTCTGAGATCCCGAGAAGGTGGTCTGCGCAGGTATTGAGAGTAAGGCAAAGCTTTTTAAGGGTCGTCAGCGAAACGCCCACCTTTCCCGTTTCAACGTCTGCAAGGAAGCGGGCACTCACGTCTATCCTTTCCGCAAGAGCCTCTCTCGTTATTCTTTTTTCTATTCTCAGCGCTCTGACTCTTTCGCCAAGCACCGCATTTATCTGAGTATTATCGCCTTTCATATTTATTACCATTCCTTTCTTTGCATTTGTGCCGTTTCTTTGAATTCTTTGCCGCTTGCAAAGAAAGGCACAAATGGGGTTTGAAAAATGCAAACATACGATTTTTGTTTGCTTTATTTTCAAACTTCCCTCCACGATTATCTACTTCAATTATAAAATGAATGTACAGTTCATTAAATGATGTATTACATCACTTGACTTATGATGTATTGTATGGTATGATTGATACACGATAACTTATGAAAGGTGCGAAATGATGAAAAAGCTTGCTTTATTTCTTGCACTTGTGTCTGTGTTTGCGCTGGTATCCTGCTCCCCCAAAAAGACGGACGGAAAGACAGAGAAGGATACGACAAAAGAGACCGTTATAACGGAAGACACTACCGTAGTCCCCGAAACGACAGGCAGCGAGGAAAGCACCTATGCTGACGAGACCACGTCCCAAAAGGAAGATGATACGACCTTTGCGGACACTTCCGAAAAGGCGGATACGACAAAAAAGGAGGAGACCTCAAAGGCGCCCTCGAAAGAGGAGCCCTTCGTAAATACTCCGTCAGGCATCGGCACTGTAATGATAGATCCGAGCAAGCCAAAGCCCGAAGGAACTCAAACTGAGGCTCCCGCACAGCCCGAAGCGCCGAAAGCTCCTTATGAGTCTATAACCTGTGTTGAGGCTACGGGAACAAAGATCGTTCATCTCGCAAAAGAGGAGCACAACGAGGCTGTTTCTGTACATATTCCCAATGACTGGACTCTTTCAGGCAATAAGTCGGAGGGATATACCGTATACAGAAGCTCTTTGAAGATCGGCACTGTTACCTTCGCCACAGGTCTTTCCCATTCGGGATGCGAAAAATGCGAAAGCTTTTCGCGATTTGGCATTACCCTTAACTCCTGCGTTTTGAAAAACGCCCGGAGCTACGTGCGAAGGCTCTTGTTTACAAACAAGGCAGGGGATATGATAGTATTGACTGTTGACTATAAATACCTGAGTGCAAGCAGTATGTCAAAGATCATAAACACAATGAGAAGCAACCTTCTTTATTCAGACCCTGCCCTCGGCTCAACTCCCCCTTCTGAGGGGAACGGCAAAAAGAGCATTCTGATCCTTGGCAACAGCTTCGTTCAGACCTCGCAGATTGGCGATTTTCTCGGAAGCATGATCGCAGGAGGAAATAAGCTTTATAAGGTCAACGCCGTATCGCGAGGATATTATACCCTTTCAAGCTACGTTCAGGATCCCGACACGATGGACAGCATACGAAACGGCAACTACGGATTCGTTTTCATCTGCGGAATTTATAGTTTTAACGAGGTATACGACCTGAAATATATGGTTGAGGCCTGCAAGGAGTCAAACACCACACTTGTAGTATTCCCAGCCCATAACGAATCCGCCGAGTTTATTGCCGATGCAAAAAAGCAGTATTATAACGTTCATTTTCTTGACTGGAAAAGGGAAATAGATATGCTCATCGGTACGGGAGTAGATTGGGATGCGTTCTGTATTGATGACCAGCACAAGCATAGCAAGCCACTTGCGGGATACGTTGGAGCTCATATGATATACAGAAGCATATTCGGAGAAATACCGCCCTCTGTGGGAAGCAGTGTTTCAGGATGCTCCCAGACCTATATAGATTCCATGCTGGGTGATTACGTAAGACTCGGAGGAATACCTAACTTCCCCGACAACGAAATATATATGTTCTGATTTGAAAGGAGAATTTTTATGAAAAAGATAATTGCCATTGTACTTTCAATTTTGACAGTTTTCTCATTTGTCTCCTGCGCCGATAATAAAATCGATCCTCCCGAAACTACGGGAAACGGACCCGAGGTGACCACCGAGCCCGAGACCACCGAGGCTCCCGTCGGCGAGTACGTATTACGACATAAGTATGCCGCCATCGACGAGGTGCTGGAGCGCCCTGAGATAGAAACGGATATTTCAAGACTTCGTGATTTTTATACCGTAACAAAAACCACTCTCAGCTCCCACGGTATGGAGACTGCATCAGAGATGGTTATATCCGTAAAGGGTTACGGAGCGGACAGAACGGAGATGATCTTTAAGCAGGAAAGCTTATCTGATATCCGGAATGATATGCAAGTGGGAGTGTCGGCCTGCGCTGTGATCGTTCTTGATAATGTAAATAAGACCCACAAGGTATATGAAGCTTATTCAATGAATTCTGATATTTCAGAGGATATCGAAGGAGGCGATGATGTGGAGGATTCCATGAACGGAATTTTCGGCTCCTTATTAAGCGGTAATTATAATGATGCGTCTGATAAATACACCTACGAAACTGCAAAAGAGAATATAGACGGTATTCTCGGAATGTATACGGGAATAGGATTTTTCGAGCATATGCAGAAGTATTACCCCGACGTTAAATTCACAAAGAGACCCGATGAGGGAGGCAGCTTTGTTTACAAAACTGAGATCGACGGCAATGAATTGAGATTTAAATTTGACCGTGAAACGGGGCTTTTCGACCACGCATCATATACGGGAAGAGAGCATTTTGAAGTGACGGAATATTCCTTCACAGAATGCCTTCACACAGACGCAGATATCCCCGATATCGCAAAATGATATAAGCTAAAGGCTGTTGCAGTGCGACAGCCTTTTTCCTATCCGTAAAATTTTCGGTTGTAAGTGAGATATAGGATTAGCATTCCCACTGCGGACGTTACGTAACACTAAGCTTTATATCCACGTGTCCGCTCTGTCAATACACGAGGCATTGACCCAGACAAGTCCTTCCCCACGCGGACGTAACGTAGAGCTGAACTTGGAGTCCACGTGTCCGCTCTGTCCTCGCAGGAGCGAGGACCCAAATTAGTCCTTCCCCCAAAGATTCGGGGGAAGGTGGATCCTTAGGGTGAGGCTTGGTAATTGCTAACTGTATTTCCGGCTCCATACCACAAATCAAATTTATACTGTATGGGGGAGACGGATGAGGGTTTGCTATCTGGACGAGAGCTATCTATAAATAAAGTTGAGCCAAATTTGATAATTGACCTGCCACTTTTTGGTTTCTTATTGACAATTCCAGAATTTGAGTGTATTCTTGTATTATAAGGCTCTTTACCAGCTCGCAGGAGGTCTTTGCTGACTGTATTGCTGAGGTAAGGAGTCTTGTTTTCTTTGAAATAAAGAAAATACTCATACTGTTCCTTGCCTTTATCTCGTATATAGAATGTAACAGTATGCAGTATATTACTATTTGGAATATATGAAAAGTCGTAGTATTGGTTCTCACCCAGGTAGCAAACCCTCATCCGTCGCCGCCTGTGAAGACAGCAAAAATTTTCACTCTAACTCTGGAAATACTATTTCTTTTAAATTTTTAGATAATGCATCGGCGCCACCTTCCCCCAATTCTTTGAGGGAAGGACTTGCTTGGGTCTTCGCTCCTGCGAAGACAGAGCGGACGCATAAACTTTAAGTTTAGTTTCACATCACGCCCGCGAGGTGATGGATTTGTCTTGACTGCCTCTTTTACCTACAAAATTATTTCATATTTGCAATCTGTGCATCTGATCGTCAACCCGTAATAAAAAAGAAAAGCTGTCGCACGTGTATGCGACAGCCAATTTTTTATATATTCTTTTTCGACGGCAATTCACAAAACAAGGTAAAGCCAAGTATCAAAAGACCGCCTATAATTTGTGCAAGCGTCATTTTTTCGCAAAGCCATATAACGCTTACAAAAACTGCCACAAGGGGATCGATATAGCTGAGGATTGCCACCTTATGGCCGGGCAGATCCTTCAGGGCTGAAAAATACATACAGTACGTAATTCCCGTATGCACAATGCCAACGATAAGCAAAGAGATCCACCCCTTAGCATCAAGGCCCGAAAAGGTAAAGCCGCCGGTAAAAATCACGTAAGGCACGAGGACCACGGCCGCCGCAATAAACTGGATAAAGGTTCTCTGGAGCCCCGCCACTCCCTTGATAAATTTATTGATAAGCATTACAAAGGCATAAAGCACCGCCGCACCGAGACCGAAGGCGATGCCGAGAAGGTCCTGCTTTCCCCCTCCCGCGGCTCCTGTGATAAGAACAAGTCCTGCTGTGGACATCACAAAACAGATTATCTGCTTTGCCGAAAGCTTTTCCTTGAAAAGCAGAGGGCAGACCACCATTACGATCACAGGGGCAAAATAATAGCTCAGAGTAGCCACGGAAACGGTGGTATATTTATACGCCTCAAAAAGAAGCATCCAGTTAAGTCCCATTGCTCCGCCGGATACTATGAGAAGTATCAGATCCTTTTTCATACTGCCAAAGGAAAGCTTCTGCTTTGTTATGATCAAAAACAGTCCCACAAGGGCAGATGCCATAAGAGCACGGTACAATGCAAGCTCCCCTGAGCTTACGTTAATGTTTCTGACAAAGGGCGCCAGGGTTCCGAAAATAAACATGGAAGCCGCCATCAGCGCCTTTGCGATATTTTCTCTTTTCATTTTAATTCCATTCCGCCGCCGAGCGGCGGCACAAATAGCATTGAAACTCGACTGTGTTTCTAAAGAAACAAAAATGGGTTGGGTCCCATTTTTAAGGAGAGTTTGTGCGTGAAAAAGTTATAGTTCAAATTTGTGCATATTGAATTTTCACGCTATATTTTTTATCTCGATCTGCAGTTTTTCCAAGAATCGCCCTGCGTGGGCACCGTCCATCTGAGTGTGATGGAACTGGAAGGATACGGGAAGGTAATACTTAAATCCCTTTTTTCTGTATTTGCCCCAGATGATAAAGGGGTTATTGAAAATGCCGCTGTACATTCCAACGGCACCGTCGATCTCCGTGTCAACGATTGCAGATGTGCCGATGACCATACAGCTCTCCGACAGGTCGCGGTCTGTGCAGGTATTCGCAACCTCGGCAGTATATTTCAGATAGTCACGGTTAAACTCCGAAAGATCTTCGGTATACAGAATATCGCAGGAGCTGACCTCTCCCGTTTTGTTCTTCACAATGGTGTTAACGGCAAGTGTCTCGTACTTCATAAGCTTTTCGCCTACGGGAAGAAGATAAAATTCCTTTACCGATGACGCAGCCTTTCCGATGCAATAGTCCATGAGCATATTGAATTTCAAGTGCTTCTTTTTCGACACTCTCACAAGATTTGTCACGTCGAAGGTTTTGAATAACGTAACCATGGGATTCGGAGCCTTCATCCAAAGCTCGAAGGCCATAGCCCTCGTCGTATCTTTAGGGTCGATTTCTACAGGTGATATTTTATTTGTCATTATTTTTCTCCATTCAGGGGACAGTAAATTATTTCAAAAGCATAAAGCCTATTGTGTTGATTGCAAAGTTTGCAAACATATGGGTGAGCCAGGAGCCGTATATTGTGTCAAGCCTTTCGTTAAGCCGGTTCAGGATAAGGCCGCCCAAAAGAAGTCCCGCCATTACCAAAAGAAACAGAGGAAGCGAGAACCATCCGATCATCATTGCCACGTGATAAAGGCTGAAGGATATGGCGCTGATAAGATATGCCGCCATTCTTCCCCCGTGGTTTTTCAGGTTTTTGAAAATGAATCCACGAAAGAAAAACTCCTCCAAAAATGAATTGACAAAGGATATGTACAGGCTCACGTAGAGAAAATTTTTGGCCGTAACACCTGCGTTTTCTGTGAGGGCGCCCGCGATCTTTGAAAAATCAAAAAAGGGAGAGAGAAGAAAATATGCGCCCACTATCACTCCGTAAACTGCAATTCCAAGGAGGGTCGCAAAAAGCAGACCCTTCTTTTTCGGGCGAAGGAGGGGGAGATACAATACCCTGCGGTCTATTCGCGAGGCTATAAGGGGGATCAGCATAAACATTGCTATTTTAACTGCTGACTTCACTGCGTAGCCGGGGCTGATAACGCCGTCCACCACAGCCATTACCGTGCAGCAGATCACCGTCACTGCAAGGATAAGCATCGTGCTTTTGTTTTTCATTGTCTTACTTCTTTCTATAAATACGATACTCTGATTATACCACACAGCTCCGAAGATTACAACAAACAAGCCCCATTCTTGCCGTTCTTGTTTGTCAAATTACGGGTTGACGGGGGAGATATACGTGGGAGCCTTTTTGAAAAAAGGCCCCCACCACTTCCTAAAACATAGTCGACTATCATCGGTTCGATACACTCACCTCGATACTCTCCTTGTTTTAGTTACGTCGTTGAAAAAACGATACTCA
>JAFQDC010000032.1 GCA_017416205.1 Clostridia bacterium
ATCGTTTTTTCTGCCTCCTCCCCGAAAAACTTCAAAAAAGGGATTAATAAGTTGTCTATAGGTATACTTTGTCATTCTTTATTACCCATAGTTTGAAGTTTTTTGCGGAGCTTTTTTACAAAAAAGCGACATATAAACCGTTATTTGTCCATTTCCTGCATTTTTAAAAAACATGAAATCCCGATCATGAACAAACAAAGCTTGTGATTGTTAATATTTAAAGAAAGAAAATGAAAAAACTGTAAAAATCTTTCTAAATTCTTTGACTATTCGGGACTGCTGTGATATAATAATTTGATATTAAAATGTAAGGTGGGGTAGAATTGATAATCCTTGGAATAGACCCGGGCATCGCCATCGTAGGATGGGGTGTTCTTCGGTATGAAAACGGAAGATTTACGCCACTTGCATACGGCTCCGTGCAGACAAAGGCAGGCCTCAAGGTAGAGGACAGGCTGAAAATGGTATACGACGGAGTTTCCGAAATAATCAATAAATATCATCCCGACGTAATGAGCATAGAGGAGCTTTTCTGGAACACCAACCAGAAAACGGGTATCGTCGTTTCCGAGGCGCGAGGTGTAATACTTCTTGCGGCAAGAAACGCAAACGTGCCCATATTTGAGTATACCCCTCTGCAGGTAAAGCAAGCCATAGTAGGCTACGGAAGGGCAGAAAAAAAGCAGGTAATAACTATGGTCACGGCGTTCCTTGGCTTAAAGGAGCCTCCGAAGCCTGACGACACGGCAGACGCCATTGCCCTTGCTATTTGTCACGGGCATTGCGCATCATCTGTGATGGGCAAATTTGTTAAAATGTAGGCGAGGTACGTTATGTGGTACAGCGAAAATTGGATTGATTATGAGCTTATAGATGCAGAGGGCGGAGAGCGCCTTGAGCGATGGGGAGACTATATTCTTATCCGACCCGACCCTCAGATCATATGGACGGGAGAGAGAAAGGACCCCAGATGGCGAAAGGCTGACGGAGTATATCGCCGTTCAAAGTCAGGCGGCGGCAAATGGGTGGTGTGCAATATTCCCGAGGAATGGTGCATAAACTACAGAGATCTCACCTTCAAGCTCCGTCCCATGGGATTTAAGCATACGGGCCTTTTCCCCGAGCAGGCAACTAACTGGGACTGGTTCTCATCTCTTATTGAGAAGAGAGTAAAACAGAACCCCGATAAAAAGCCATCTGTTCTCAATCTCTTTGCATATACGGGCGGCGCAACTGCTGCGGCGGCATGGGCGGGTGCTCAGGTGTGCCACGTTGATGCGGCAAAGGGAATGGTGCAGGCGGCAAAGGAGAATCTTCGCCTTTCAGGTCTTGAGGAGGCTCCCGTGCGCTATATCGTTGACGACTGCAAGAAATTCGTTGAGCGTGAGATACGACGCGGACACAAATACGACGGTATCATTATGGACCCTCCCTCCTACGGCCGAGGCCCCGGCGGTGAGGTATGGAAGCTTGAGGAGTGCGCTTTTGAGCTTATTTCCCTGGCGGCAAAGGTGCTTTCAGACGATCCCCTCTTCTTCCTTGTGAATTCCTATACTACGGGACTTTCCCCCGCGACCATGGGATATATGGTAATGACGGCTCTCGGCGGCCGCGGAAGAGTGGAGACGGGCGAGGTAGGCCTTAAGGTAACGAAGTCCGGTCTTTATCTCCCTGCGGGAGCGGCGACACGGTGGACGAACAAGTGAAAAGAGAAGAGAGAAGAGAGAAAAGAAAAGGAACATTTCCGCTTTGGCGGAAATGGATTAGATCGTTCAACTACTTGCCTCCCCTTGAGAGGGGGGACCGCAACGCGGTGGTGGGGTAGTTACGAGTATGATTAATTGATAAAAGCAGAAAAATGAGATCGAAAGGAGTATTGCAATATGAGTGCAATTATAAAGGCGGAGCATCTTTCCTTTGCGTATCAGGGAGATGAGGATACACCTCCCGTACAGGCATTGAAGGATGTTAGCTTTGAAATAGAAGAAGGCTCTTTTGTGGCGATCCTCGGTCATAACGGCTGTGGAAAGTCCACTCTTGCAAAGCTTCTTTGTATGATATACACCCCCGATGAGGGAAGACTTTATATAAACGGACGGGATATGACGGCAGACGACGTGGAGGAAAAGGATATTTACGATGCAAGGCGCCGTGTGGGAATGGTGTTCCAGAATCCCGACAACCAGCTTGTGGCTACCATCGTTGAGGAGGACGTTGCTTTCGGTTGTGAGAATCTCGGTATTCCTTCCGAGAAGATCAGAAAGAGAGTTGACGAGGCTCTTGATACGGTAGGCATGAGAAAATATGCCCGTCACGCAACACACCGTCTCTCAGGCGGTCAGAAGCAGAGAATTGCCATTGCGGGCGTAATTGCAATGAGGCGCAAGTGCATTATTTTTGATGAAAGCACTGCAATGCTCGACCCGGGTGGTCGAAAAGAGGTTATGGATACCATATGCCGCTTAAACCGCGAGGAGGGCATCACCGTTATTCACATCACTCACTATATGAACGAGGCCACCATGGCAGACAGAGTTCTCGTTATGAACGAGGGGACTGTGATCATGGACGGCACTCCTGCAGAGGTATTCTCCCGTTGCGGTGAGCTTTGGGAGGCGGGGCTTGACGTCCCTCAGACAACGGAGCTTCTCTGGAAAATGAGAGAAGCGGGATATGACGTGCGCCTTGATATCTTCGACCCCGAGGAATGCGCGAAGGAGATAGCTAAAGCTATCGCAGAGAAGAGATAAGAGAGAAAAGAGAAGAGAAAATGAAGATTTCCGACTTTGGTCGGAAATCAACAATAATTTTTAATTTTTCATTTTTAATTTTTCATTTAGGATTTATGGGAAAGATAGAACTTCAGAATATAACATATGTTTACGGAAAGGGTGCTCCTTACGAGATAAAAGCCCTTGACGATGTTTCCCTTACCTTTGAGGAAGGGAAGATAATCGGCCTTATCGGTCACACGGGAAGCGGAAAGTCTACCCTTGTTCAGCTTCTTAACGGACTTATAAAGCCCGACTCAGGAAGGGTGCTCCTTGACGGAAAGGATATTTGGGCGGAGCCAAAAAAGATCCGCGACGTGCGCTTCAAGGTGGGGCTTGTTATGCAGTACCCCGAGTATCAGCTTTTTGACGAGACCGTATGGAAGGATATTTCCTTCGGCCCGAAGAATATGGGCATGAGCGAGGATGAAATAAAGAAGGCAGTAGTTGAGGCGGCAAGCTTTGCAGGCCTCAAGGAAAAGCATCTTTTTAAATCCCCCTTCGACCTTTCGGGCGGACAGAAAAGAAGAGCAGCCCTTGCGGGCGTTATGGCAATGGGTCCCTCGGTCCTCGTTCTTGACGAGCCTGCGGCAGGTCTTGACCCCGGCGCTCGCAGAAAGATCCTCGGCAGGATCAAGGATTATCAGAGACAGAGCGGTACTACCGTTATTATTGTATCTCACAGCATGGAGGATATGGCCATGTATTGCGATTCTGTTGTGGTAATGAACCACGGCAAGGTCACGATGACAGGCACTCCCGCAGAGGTATTCTCCCGCAGTGACGAGCTTATCTCTCAGGGACTTGACGTTCCCGCCATCACAAAGGTGGCAAGAGCTCTCAGAAATGAGGGAGTTGATATCGGGCTTGATATCTATACGGTGAATTTTGCCGCTCACAGACTCCTTGGAGAGGAGGAAGATAAATGAAGGCTGATATTGCATTCGGTCAGTACTGCGAGGGTAATTCATTCCTTCACAGGCTTGACCCCAGATGGAAGATAATATTTGCGCTTATGTATATAGTTGCCCTGTTTCTGGCAAAGAACATTTTTGCATTTGGGCTTGTTGCTCTTTCCATAGTCCTTCTCTGGGCCCTTTCCGGAATCAGAGCGGGAATACTTGTAAAGGGTCTGAGACCCCTGCTTTTCATTATTGCTTTTACTGCGATAATCAACATTTTCTGGCTTAAGGGCGAAACACCCCTTTTGCCCGAGAACTGGTTTTTCCAGATATACCTTGAGGGAATAATAAACGCTGTCCTCATCGTTCTTCGAGTTATGGTGCTTGTAACTGGAACAAGTATACTTCTTACCTATACCACCACTCCCATTGCGCTGACGGACGGTATCGAGCAGCTCCTTGCCCCTCTTGCAAAGATAAAGATACCCGTTCACGAGTTTTCAATGATGATGACTATCGCTCTTCGCTTTATTCCCACTCTCATCGAAGAGACTGATAAGATAATGTCGGCCCAGAAGGCAAGAGGATCGGACTTTTCCACAGGGTCTCTCACAAGAAGAGCAAAGGCGCTTATCCCCATTCTTGTGCCACTCTTTATCTCTGCCTTCAGAAGAGCAGAGGACCTTGCAACTGCAATGGAGTGCCGCTGCTACACGGGCGGCGCGGGAAGAACGAGAATGAATATCCTTCATTCCACATGGCGTGACGCAGTTATGCTTCTCATCCTTTGCGTCTTTGTTGCAGGCATCGTGCTTCTCAACATATTTGCTCCCGGATATAGGTTTACAATGTAATAATGGAGCGCAAAGCGCGAGAAATCATGACAGCGTAGTTGTCAATTCATGGCAACGCCAATTCATGGCGAAGCCAAATCATTATGAGAATGAATTGCAAGCTTTCGCATGCATGAATAGAACCGTGTTCATGAATTGCCTGCGGCATTAATTGCGCTACAGCGCATTATTTGAAAGGAGTGCGTCGTGAAGTATATACTCAAAATCAAATATATCGGCACGGCGTATTGCGGCTTCCAATGTCAGAAAAACGGCGTTGCCATTCAGAACGTGCTGACAGAGGCGGCAGAGAGGGTCTTCAAGTGTCCCTGCAAGGTCACGGGATGCTCAAGGACCGATTCGGGAGTTCACGCTCTCGGCTTTTGCGCCACTGCAGAGCCTGAAAAGGATATAAGGATCCCTGCGGGAAAGCTGCACCGAGCATTTGCAAGCGTTCTTCCCGATGATATTGCCGTCGTTGCGGCGGCAGAGGTCGGGGATGATTTCCACCCGAGATACTCGGTTACGGGAAAAAATTATATTTACCGCATCTGGGACAGACCCTACAGCGATCCCTTTGAAAAGGGAAGAAGCATGAGGCTGACTCCCTCAATTGATGAAAAGGGATTTCTTAAAATGAAGGCGGCGGCAGATCATTTCGTAGGAAAGCACGATTTTGCATCCTTTATGGCGCAGGGGTCAAAGATAGTGGATACCGTGCGCACCGTCACTCATACCGCAGTATACCGTGAGGAGGGGGGAGCCCTTGTGTTCTCCGTTTCTGCCGACGGATTCCTTTACAATATGGTGAGAATAATGGCAGGGACCTTGGTGGACGTTGCCCACGGAAGGATCCCCTGCGATGATATACCGAAAATAATAGAAGCCTGCGACAGACAAAGGGCAGGCTGCACAGCCCCTCCCGAGGGACTTTATCTTAATGAGGTCTTCTACGGTGAAAAAATAAACTGGCAGTGTGAATGACCTGACTTTAAAGGAGGAGCATATGCCCGAAAGAAAGCATGATGACGAGCTTATAAAAATAAAAAAACGAGACATAAAAGAAAAGCCAAAAAAAGAAAAGGTCAAAAAAGAAAAGATAAAGAAGGAAAGACCTGCAAGGGTAAAAAGCGCCCCCCGTGCTCGCGGAGTAAAGCTTGATTTTACCGAGGAAGCTCCCGAGATCAATCGCTATTGGCTTGCAATATCCAAGCGCTACAGAGCGGCAAAATACATATCCATAGTCCTGCTTTGCACCTTTCTTCTTTCCATGATGATATTTCAGCGAGAGAACATCACATATGCAAATCTCGTTTATCTTGCAAGAGACCTTGATTCCGACGTTGAAATGAACGTAGGCGTATATGCAAGTATTCCCTATGAAAGATCAATGTCCTATGCCTTTGAAATGTTCCGCGGAAGAGTGGGCGTTGCGGGTACTCAGGGATTCTCTCTGTATTCCCAGTCAGGCTCTCAGGAGCTTGCAACCAAGGACTTGTATGCTTCACCCCGAATTGAAGCGGGTGAGAAGTATGCCCTTGTATGGGGCGCAGGGGAGAGGGACTATTCCGTGTATACTACCATAGCGAGAGTCCTTACCGCTGAGAGCGAGTTTGATATAGAGGACGGATGCGTGTCTGATTCAGGCTCCTATGCCCTTCTTACAAAGAGCAAGGAATCACGATTTATGATAAACGTGTATAACGAGAGCTTCAAGACTGTGACCACCTACTATAAGGATAAGCTTGTGATGGATATAGCTCTTGACGCGACAGGCGAGCATCTGGCAGTAGCGTCGGCAGACGTTGCGGGTGCATCGGTAACGGGTGAGCTTATGATAGGCAAGGTGGGAAGCGAGGAGAGAGTGTCATTTGATTTTGACGGTATGATGCCCCTTGCAGTTGAGTATACTGATGACGGAAGCCTTGTTATGCTTTGCGATTCAGGTCTCGTTATATTTGAGGGAGAAAAGGAAAAGGCGAGAGTTTCCTTTGAGGGAATGACTCCCGGAGCATTCAGCATTGAAGGCGATATTATTGCAATTTCTTTTCCCACAAATGCAACTTTGTCCCAAAACGCCCTCAAAGTGTTTGACACTGCGGGCAAGGCTGAGTATAATATAATGATAAATACTAAGGTCACAAACGTTACCACAGACGGCACGGCGGCTGTTTATGCAGTAGGCGAGGGCTGGGCGACCAGACTTTCACTTTCTGACGGCAAGACCCTCACAGGAGCTGTGGATACTCAGGTGGTCGGTGTCCTTTCGCCTGCGGGAAATCTTATAGTGTGCACTCCCGACGGTACGAAAACTTATTTTACAGACAAGTAATAAATTTTTAATCCAAAGGGGAAGAAAATGGGTATAATACTTGATATTATTCTTTTGATAATAGCCGCAGTGTGCGTGATATACGGGGCGAAAAAAGGATTTTTTAAATCTGTAATGTCCCTTGTGACAAGCGTGCTGGCGCTTCTCCTTGCATATACCTTCACTCCTCCTCTTTCCAACACCCTTTATAATAACGTAGTCCTTTCGAAGGTTGGGGGAGGAATTGCAAAGACCTTTGCATCCATTGCAAAAAGCGGAGAGAGCTACGATCTGTCCCTCCTTCTTGAAAGCTCCCAGTTTATAGATACCGCCAATCAGTGCGGCGCTGATATGACTGCCGTTGAAGCGGAAATCGCCTTGGGAGGAAGCGGTATGGATGCCGTTGAAAGGGTTGCATATACGGTGGCCCATCCAATATCCCTTGCAGTTTCGCAGATAACTGCATTTATAGTGATCTTCGTTGTATCTCTCGTTCTTCTGAGGGTGGCGGTATGGATTTTGGGACTTCTCTTTAAGCTTCCCGTTCTTCGCGAGCTTGATAAGACTCTGGGCCTTGTTTTCGGAATCGTAACGGCTCTCCTTTCCGTAACCGTGTTTGCTCATCTTACAGAGTCACTCGTCAGCATACTGTCTACCCTTTATCCCGGCACCTTCAGCTACGACGTTATTGAAAGCTCTCTGATACTTGAGCTTATAGCTAAATATAACGTTCTGAGCTTTTTGAATTCTGTTTTGATATAATTTTAGATTGTAAGAAAGAAGATGTTTAATTTGAAAGCAAAGTATATTCCGAATATTCTGTCAGTTATAAGAATATTGATGGCGTTTGCCTTTGCGGCAGTATTTATTTGGCTGCCTGATAAGCTCTATATAGCTGTAATCATATTCGTTGCGGGAGGAATCACCGACGTGGTCGACGGCATCCTTGCCCGCCGCTTTAACTGGATAACCAATGCGGGAAAGATACTTGACCCCCTGGCGGATAAGCTTATGCAGATAACGGCGCTCATTTGCCTTTTTGTATCAAAGCTCGTTCCCTGGTGGCTTCTTGTTCCCATAGTTATAAAGGAGATCATAATGGGCATCGGCTCTGTGGTCTTTTACCGTATGTTCAAAACTATCGGTGTTTCAAAGAATTACGGAAAAGCATATACCGTGCTTTTCTACGTTGTGATCGCGGCGGTCATAGTGTTTGACGCCTGGTTTGCAACTCATGAATGGGTGAAATACGTGCTTTGCATTGCAACGGCCGCTTCAGGCTTTGCGGCAATAGTGCTTTATTATATTACATACCTTAAGGGTAAGCTTGGCAGAAAAGGCCGTGAGCTTACAGAGGGTGAGTAAAGATCAGTCCCGGAAAGGAAAAACATAAATGGTAATGTGTTCAAGATGCCAGAAAAGAATGGCAGTTGTGTTTATAACAAGAATTGAGGATAATGAGCATAAGCAGGAGGGAATCTGCCTGAAATGCGCAAAGGAGCTTGGTATCAAGCCCGTTAACGATATTATTGCAAAAATGGGTCTTTCCGACGAGGACGTTGAGAGAATGACCGAGGAAATGCAGGATATCATGGATAATGCCGAAAACGGAGACGATCCCTTTGGTATTGGTGAAATGACAAAGGCCCTTGAGGAAAGAGCGGAGGACGGCTCAAATGCACCGGCAGTGGATTTCGGACGCCTTATGAGAGAGGGCATGGGAGCATCAGGCTCCTCTGAAAAGTCTGACGACAAGAAAAAGAAGGATAAGGGCGAGGGAAAGAAGAATAAGGAAAGAAAGTTCCTGACGACCTATTGCCAGAATATTACGGAAAAGGCTGCAATGGGCAGACTTGACCGCGTTGTTGGCCGCGAGCGTGAGCTTGACCGTATGATACAGATCCTTTGCCGCCGCCAGAAGAATAACCCTTGCCTTATAGGTGAGCCCGGTGTTGGTAAAACAGCGATCGCAGAGGCTCTTGCCCAGAGAATAGTTGCAGGCGACGTTCCCTATAAGCTCAGAAATAAGGAGCTTTTCCTCGTTGACCTGACGGCACTGGTTGCAGGCACACAGTTCAGAGGACAGTTTGAGTCAAGAATTCTGGGTCTTCTCAATGAGGTAAAGGCTGCGGGAAATATCATTCTCGTTATCGACGAGGTCCATAATATAGTCGGCGCGGGAGATGCCGAGGGATCAATGAATGCGGCAAATATTATGAAGCCCGCTCTTTCCCGCGGTGAGATACAGGTCATCGGCGCCACAACTCTTTCAGAGTACCGCAAGTATATCGAAAAGGATTCCGCCCTTGAGAGAAGATTTCAGCCTGTTACCGTCAACGAGCCAAGCATTGAGGACACCCGTAAGGTCCTTGAGGGCATCAAGCATTACTACGAGGAGTTCCACGCTATCCGTATTCCCGACAGCGTTTTGAAGGCGGCAGTTGTGCTCAGCGAAAGATATATTACAGACAGATACCTCCCCGATAAGGCAATCGACCTTATTGACGAGGCGGCAGCTCATATATCTCTTTCAAGCCCCGAGATAAACGAAAGGTGCGAGCTTGGAGACAGACTTCTTGACGTTGAGAAGCAGGAGAATATCCTGAAATCAAAGCTTGAAGGCGGCGAGAAGCAGGGCGAGGAGATCTACAAGGAGCTTGCCGATCTCAGAGTTGAAGCCCTCAGAATAAAGGAGCGTGTCAATGAGCTGAAGCCTCTTTGCGCCGAGGTTGAGATGCGCGAGTCCGACCTTGCAGACGTTATCGAGATCTGGACGGGTATCCCCGCTTCAACAATTACCGAGGATGAGTATTCCCGCCTTGAGGGTCTCGGCGAGAGACTCAAGGAAAGGATCGTGGGTCAGGATAATGCAGTTGATGCAGTAGTCCGCGCCGTGCGCCGTTCAAGAACGGGCGTGTCCGCAAAGAGAAAGCCCGTGTCATTCATCTTTGCAGGTCCTACGGGCGTCGGTAAGACCGAGCTTGTAAAGGTTCTTGCAAATGATCTCTTCTCATCTCCCGAAACTCTCATTCGTCTCGATATGAGCGAATTTATGGATAAGTTCTCCGTGTCCCGAATCGTGGGAGCCCCTCCCGGATACGTAGGTTACGACGACGGCGGACAGCTTACGGAGAAGATCAGAAGAAGGCCTTATTCCGTAGTCCTCTTTGACGAGATCGAAAAGGCTCACCCCGATGTTATGAATATCCTTCTTCAGATACTTGATGACGGACGTATTACAGACGCTCACGGAAAGACCGTAAGCTTTGAAAATACGGTTATCGTTATGACTACCAACGCAGGTTCAAGCGGTGGCACGTCAATGGCAGGATTCTTTGAGAATCAGGATACGAGAAGCGCAGACAGAACCATGAAAGCTCTTTCTGACTTCCTCCGTCCCGAATTTTTGAACCGTGTTGATGAGATAATCACATTCCGCGCCCTTGAAATGGCAGACTTTGCAGGCATTGCAAAGATAATGCTGTCAGACCTGAGAGCAGCACTCAGCGAGAAGTATATCGCCCTTACCTATACGGAGGCTGCGGCAGACTGTATTGCAAGAAACTCCTATTCACAGAAGTTCGGTGCCCGTAATATGAGAAGATTCGTGCAGAACTTTGTTGAAGATAAGATAGCGGAAAAGATCGTGGAGACCCGCGGCAGTATAACTGCAGTATCACTTGACTGCAAGGAAAACGAGCTCGTTATCGAGGCTTTCTAAAATAACTGAAAGGCAAAAACAAATGAACCGAGATAAAAACTGGCATAGCCGGTCAAATGCCGAGCTTGAGCGGATATTCCGCACAGACGGCGCCAAGGGTCTCGGAGAGGGGGAGGCGCAGAGAAGACTGCGCCACGGAAAGAATACCGTCTGGGAGGTAAAAACTGCCTCTGCGGGACGGTATGCAGTCCGCTCACTGTTTGACCTTACCACAATAATACTTATTCTCACTGTGGTAGCCTGCGCGTTTTTTGACTTCGGAGATGCGGCCCTTGCCATTCTTGCAATGCTTGCCCTTGGGCGGGTAGCAAGAGTCGGCGTTTACATATGGTCGGAGAGAGTGTTTGAAAAGAATGCTTCTCTGGCTCTCCCGAGAGCCAAGGTAGTCCGCGGGGGAAATGTTAAGATCATCGCCGCAGACCGCGTGGTCACGGGCGACGTGATAATACTTGATACGGGAGATACCGTTCCCTGCGATATCCGCTTGACTGCGGCAGATAACATCCTTGTTACAGAGGGAAAGGTTACGGGAAATGACGGTATCGTATCAAAAAATTCTGAGATAATAATCTCAGAGGACCAGGTCCCCGTAACTATGAGAAAGAATATGCTGTATGCGGGCAGTGCCGTGATCAGCGGCTTTGCTATCGGTATTGCGGTTGCAACGGGAGATGATACTCTTATCTGCACACGTGAGGGCAGAACCGTTCTCACAGGTGAGAAGGATGTTTCCACCGTTGAAAAGCTTCAGGACTGGGGACGCATATGCAGCATATGCCTTATCGCAATGGCGGCGGTAATAACCGTTATCGGAATGCTTCTCGGCGGAGGAGACCTTTTCGAGGTGTTCCTTCCCTCTATCGCAATGGCGGCGGCAGGGCTTTCCGAGTATATATCCGCCATCGGCTCCTTTGCCTGGGCGTATAAGCTTAAGGGGGAGGCGGATGCAAAAAGCGTTCTCCTTAAAGCCTCCGTTGCAGAAAAGGCAGCTAATACGGAGCTTCTTATTCTCAGAAATATAAACGTTGTAAAAAGCAAGAAAAATACCCTTCATTCCTATTATGAAAACGAAAAGCTTTCAATGATGGGAACTGCGGGAGCAGATATTCCCGCACACCTTCTCAGACTTGCCTGCTACTGCACGGGAGCAACTCCCGAGGGCAGCGTTGTCAGCGGAGCGCTGGCAACAAGGCAGAAAACTGAGGGAGTGCTGCCCTATAGCCTTGTGCGCACCATGTGCGAGGAGAACAGGGAAGTACTTTCAAAGGTCGAGCCTTATAATATAGTTCAGCATCTTCCTGCGGTGGATCGCGAGTCTCTCGGAATCGACTGCGTCCTTCTTTGCAGAGGTAACGATTTCTATTTTTCAGCTCTCGGAAGGATCGAGGATATCCTTTCAATGTGCGCCTATCAGCGAAAGGGAGAGGATAAAGCCCCTCTTACCGATGCCGACCGTGAAAAGATCCTTGCCTTTGCCGCAGAGCTTCGCCGTCACGGCGTGACCGTTGCGGCTGTAGGGTTCAGAGAATCCCATTATAATAACCTTCGCCGTGTATCGGTGCTTCAGTCAAATATGTGCTTTGAGGGCTTTATTGCCGTTGCCGATCGCCCAGAGGAGGGAGTGGTGCAGTACCTTTCCGATTTCAGAAGATCCGGCGGAAAGATAGTCATCTTCTCCGAGGACGGAGAGGTGGATAGGTTCTACTGTGAGGCCGAGGGTATATATAAAACGGGAGATCTGTTCCTTTCCAAAAAGGAGAGCGGAGAAGTAAAGAACCTTTCCTTTGAAAAGGACGACCTTATCCTTATTGAAACGCCAAAGGGAGCAGACGGTCTTCGCGAGAGAGTTCGCCTTTCAAGATTGATGCGCGAAAGCGAGCTTGTCAGCACCTACGTAGGCTACGGCATCGAGGATATGTGGTGTATGAAAGCGGCAGATTCGGCATTTGCCGTAAATACCCCTCAAGGCCTTCTCCCTCAGGGAATACGCACCTCCTGCCACGGTATTGCGGAGTCTGAAAGCGGCGGCCTTATGGCGGTGTGCGATATTATCAGAAAGTGCAGATGCGCAATGATATCCATCAGAAATGCGCTGAAGTATCTCATAGTGTCCCACGTTGCAAGGCTCATACTTATGCTCATCTGCGCTGCAGCAGGCCTTGTGATGCCAACGGCTCCTCTGCTTGTGCTGTGGGGCGTCATAATCGACTTTGCAGTAGCCTTTGCAACTGTGTCTATAAAAAACAATAAAGCAGTTCCCGATTTTGATATAAACCATATTTCTCAGGCACCCGACAGCAAGAGATCGGTGATCCTTCCCACGATGTACGGCGCGCTTCTTGCAGTGCTTTGTGTGGTGACCCCCTTTATTGCAGGCTCACTTATGAAATATGCGGGAATGATCCCTGAGGTAACCGGCTCTACTCTTATGACCTGTATGGTAATGTCATCCCTTATTGCAATGCCCGTTGTAGGAGCGGAATACGCGGGAGGATACGGACTGTTTTCAAGAAAGTCCCGTCTTTCACTTTTCTATATCATACCCTTTGCTATCACTATCAGTGTGATAGCGGCGCTCTTCTTGATACCTTCTTTTGGAGGGGCGATGGGAGTAGTGTTCCCCGGATGGATAATGACAGCCTTCTGTCTTGTCCCAACTCTTCTCATTGTGGCAGTAATGTCAGTTGTGAGAGCTATCAAAAAATAATGACAACACGGGCATTTGCCTGTTGCCTATAAGTTAACCATTAAAGGAGAAATAAAAATGGCAGAAAACAATGAATGCACACATGATTGTTCCACCTGCGGCGCCGATTGTGCCTCCCGCAAGTCAGCAATCGAAAAAGAACCCCTGAATCCTGCGTCCAGTGTAAAGCACGTTATCGGTGTAGTATCCGGAAAGGGCGGCGTAGGTAAGTCAATCGTAACAAGTATGCTTGCAACAGAAATGCGCCGCCGCTCATACGGTACAGCTATCCTTGATGCTGATATTACAGGCCCCTCCATTCCCAAGGCCTTTGGCGCGGGACGCGGAGTAGAGGCTGAGGGCAACGTAATGCTTCCTCACTTCACAAAGACAGGTATCCAGATCATGTCTGTAAACCTTCTTCTTGCTGACGATACAAGTCCCGTTGTATGGCGCGGCCCCGTTATTGCGGGTGCTGTAAAGCAGTTCTGGACTGATACTATCTGGAACGACGTAGACTATATGTTTGTGGATATGCCTCCCGGAACAGGCGACGTACCCCTTACAGTGTTCCAGTCCCTTCCCCTTGACGGAATCATCATCGTAACAACTCCTCAGGATCTTGTTTCCATGATCGTTGAAAAGGCAGTTAAGATGGCAAAGATGATGAACATTCCCATTCTCGGCCTTGTTGAGAATATGTCCTACGTGACCTGCCCCGATTGCGGCAAGAAGATCAACGTATTCGGTGAGAGCAAGATCGAAGAGATAGCAAAGGAATATGCTATCCCTGTCCTTGCTCGTATCCCCATGGATCCCAAGCTCACGGCTCTTGTTGATAAGGGAATCATCGAGCTTATGGAGAACGATTATCTCAATACCGCTTGCGACGCCCTTGAAGGACTATAAGAAAAAGCACCCGAATAGGGTGCTTTTTCAGTGAAGAGTGAAAAGTGAATAGTGAAGAGTAAATGAAGAAAACCGCTTTTTGCGGTTTTCTTTATTGTGTTGTATCAATATATGTTTTTCGGCATATACTATCCATAAAGGCAGAGTATCTGCCCAAGCCTGCATTGCTGACCCCGAGGGGCGTGCAGGCTTATTTTGCTATGCATAATTATTTGTCAAGAGGCTTTTTTGAAAATTGCTTTTTTCTACGATTATAACAAACGATAATTGTGTTATAAAAATAGACGTGTGATTTTTCAACATTATTTGACAGTTGGATAAGTGGAAAAAGTCCCTAAAAATCGAGATTTCAACAATGTTTTCAACAAGGTGTGGAAAACTTGTTAGACAATTACCGTTATTTGTTGAAAAAATGCCTTTGTGCAATATCGACAAAATTAGGCAAATTGAAACCAAATGCAGGAAATGAAATCTTTTTTGGCATAGCTGAAATTTGAGCCAATATGCATAAATATGCAAGGCGTGGTATAAATACTCACGTCTTCATTTCCGTGTATAAAAAAGCCCTCGCTTTTTCGAGGGCTTTTGGACTTATATAGACATATAATGTTCAACTCTGTTTTTTTGGATTTTTCAGCCTTTTTTTCTTTTCTGCTGTTATTTTTGCTTTTTCCCTTTTTTGGTGCTTTGCTTCCTTCTTTTGCTTTCGTTCATCCAGTATTGCCTGAACGTACTCGCTGTCAGAAAGCATCCTGTGCCTTTGGCTAAGAACCGGAACTGAGGGGAGCATGAGAACCAGGCAAAGTGAAATACCGTATACTAAAACAAAGGGGTAAAGAGTAAACTCGGGAAACACAGACCAGCTGCAGCATATGTATGTCCATAAAAGAATAAGTACAGACCACAGTCCGCAGAGAAGAGGAACAAACAGATGCATTTTGTTTTTCAGCAGGGCAGAAAAATAAGCTACGGCAAAGCAGACCACAAAAGCTATTGAAGCTACCGTCAGAAAAACAAAAAATATATCGCGGATTACCTGACCGTCGCTTTTTGAGTACAGACTTATATTAATGGAATAAACGGTAAGCATTATTGCAGCAAGAGCTATTCCGAGAATACCGCCTGAGACACTTACTCTTTTACAGATGAGGGCATTTTGGGGGCTTATAATGAGAGTACAAGTAACGGTGCCCCATATGCCAATCGCCACAGCTATTGCGGCAATAATCACAAAACCAATCATACTAACTCCTTAACGTGATACGATCCTTATTATTTTAACACCTAATAAGTACTTTTTCAACCCGGAACGTAAAAAACAATATAACTTTTTTCGTCAATTTCTGAATATTTTTTGAAATGTACTTGCAATTAAATTTCATTTGTTGTATAATACAAAGGCTGCGAGTTGCGAAATATGAATTTTTGCGGCGTTTTAATTGCAAAAACCAATTAAAGGAATATATATATGAACAGATATGAAAATATGACTCGCGAGGAGCTTTCAAAAGAGCTTTCCGAAATTTGCGAAAAGCTCGGCGAATACGGCGCTCTCGGCATGAGTCTTGACCTTACCCGCGGCAAGCCCGGAAACGACCAGCTTGATATCTCCGAGGGTATGCTTGACGTTGTTTCTTCAAGCGAGGACTGCGTTTGCGAAAACGGAGTTGACTGCAGAAACTACGGTATTCTTGACGGTATTCCCGAGGCTAAGCGTCTTTTCTCTGAGCTTCTCGGTATTCCAAAAAGAAACCTTATAGTTGAGGGAAATTCCTCACTTAATATTATGTTTGATACTGTTGCCCGCGCTATGCTCTTTGGAGTATACGGCGGCAAAAAGCCATGGGGTCAGCAGGGAGAGATCAAGTTTCTTTGCCCCTCCCCCGGATATGACAGACATTTTGCAATCTGCGAGGCAATGGGTATAAAGATGATCCCCGTTGATATGACCCCCGACGGCCCCGATATGGATACTGTTGAAAAGCTCGTTTCCACAGACAGCTCTATCAAGGGTATATGGTGCGTTCCCAAGTTCTCAAATCCCGAGGGCTACACTTATTCCGATGAAACCGTTGAACGCTTTGCACGCCTTGAGCCTGCTGCCGACGACTTCCGTATCTTCTGGGATAACGCATATGCCGTTCACGAGATATATGACGAGAAGGTCCAGCTTCTCGATATCTTCAAGACCTGCAAGAAGTACAGTACTGAGGACCGCGTATTTTATTTTGCATCCACCTCAAAGATCTCCTTCCCCGGAAGCGGCGTTGCCATTATGGCGGCAAGCGAGAACAATATCATTCAGATAAAGCCGATCCTCTCCGCGCAGACCATCGGTTACGATAAGATCAATCAGATGCGCCACGTTAAGTTCTTTAAGGATGCCGAGGGCGTTCACGCGCATATGAAGCGTCATGCAGACATTATCCGTCCCCGCTTTGAGGCTGTTATCTCTGCATTCAGACGTGAGCTTTCCGGAATCGCTCAGTGGACAGAGCCTAAGGGCGGCTACTTCGTAAACCTCACAGTTCCCGACGGATGCGCAAAGAGAGTGTTCCGTCTGGCGGCGGACGCAGGAGTTACCCTGACAAAGGCAGGAGCATCTTTCCCCTACGGAAACGATCCCCGAGACCGTCATCTTCGTATCGCTCCCACATATCCCTCCTTCGAGGACCTTGTTCAGGCTGTTGATATCCTTTGCCTTTGTGTAAAGGCGGCAGTCCTTGAAAAAACTATTGCAAGCAAATAAGACTTATATACCTCGCAAAAAGAGCTGTATGCCCCATAGGGCATCAGCTCTTTTTTAGTTATTCTCAATACGGTATTTCTTATCTTGACCTTCTCCTTCCGAATATTGAAAGAACGTAAAGGAGAAATCTGAGGAAATAAACAAGGGATGCAAGAACGGAAACAAGATAGGTGAATGCCGCCGCACTCAGAACCTTTCTTGCGGCAGGAGCCTCATCGTCGCTGATAATACGGGTTTCAAGAAGCATTGATATTGCTCTTTTGCTTGCATTAAGCTCAACGGGGAGAGTGACAAGGGAGAAGAGGAGGGAAGAGCCGTAGAGGATAACGCCGATCATTGCGATATAGAATCCCGTATCGGGATTTGAAAGCGCGAGAAAGCTGTCAAGAAGAAGGCCTATGAGAACAAGAGGCATAGCAAGGCGGGAGCCTATATTGACCACGGGCACAAGAGCCGTTCTGACGTTATAGAGAAAATAGCCGTTATGTTTTTGCATCACGTGGCCTATCTCATGGGCCGCAACTGCCGCCGCCGCAACGCTTTTTGAGTCATACGTTGAAGCTGAAAGATTTACTATAGCCTTTGCGGGATGATAGTGGTCGGAAAGCTCACCTGCTACTCTTCCGATGGAAATGCCCGTGGCACCACCGTATCTCAGAAGCTCTCCTGCAATCTGCGCACCGCTCTTTCCGGAGCGGCAGAGAACCTTATCATATTTCTTGAATGTGGATTTTACCTTGCTGCTTGCAATTGCACTGATAAGAGCAACTATTCCTATAGCAAGGAGAAACCATATATAGTCTTTTGAAAAATAAAAGCCGTACATAAAACACCTCTTAAATTATAGTATATATGTTTTTTTTGTAAAATATACCGATCAATCATCGAATGATATGAAGCTGACTGCATATCCAAGATCCTGAAAATAAGCCGTTACAAGCTTTTTAAATTCTACAAGTGTCTTTTTTGCGATGGGGTTATGCTTGGGATAGTACCAGTATCCGTCGAGGGTTACTTTAACGGTCTTTGTTTCTTCGCAAATAACGTAGCTAAACAAAGCTCCGCGTTCTTCCCATTTTATGTAGATACAGCAGTCGTCACGTATTACCTCGCCGTGGGACATTGCCCCGAAGCGCTTGTTGTCTTTTTTCTTTTCCGTTTTAAACTCTTTTTTTAGATTTTTCCAATGATGCCACAGGCTTTGCTCAATATCTATATCTCCCATGGGGGAGAGACGATATTCATTTTTGGAAAGAGGAAGAGTGCCGTTGAAAATGATCTTTTTAATAAGCCTGATGCCCCTGTTTACAGCGGGGTAACCAAATCCCAAATAAGGCTCTCCCAGACTGTTGAAAACGCAAATGCTGTTTTCAAGATCTATGATGCAGGGAAGAAAGGATATCTCATCTCCGTCGCCGTTTGAGTAGCAAACGGTCTTATATAAGTTCTTTCTCATCTTCTCATCTATGCGATGTGCGAAGATAAATACCACGGTAACGCGGTTGAGCGGAGAAGTCTTTTGATTTTTGTCAAGAAAAAGAGGCTTTTTCTTTCTTATGAGAGCATTTGAATTTTGGTATGCTGAGGCTCTTATCATATCGAAAAGACTCTTATCAAGATATTCTGCATCGTAGGAAAGAAGCACCTTTTCAATTCCGCTTGTGTAGATCGTAACGGGATTGCATAGCTTGTATCTTAATATCTCAGGCTTTGGGAAAATGGCAGATGGGGAATATTCCTTTCCGAATCTTGATATCTTCTTTTTAGCTTTTCTTTTTGAAAATCCCTTATTAAGATCGAATTGCGTTCTTGCATTGTTATGACAATGAAGGCAAGCAAGGATCATATCCTGCGCCATCAGTATTTCAAAATTTCTGAAAATGTAGATAAGAAGCGCTACACTGCAGCCAATAAAGGTGAGGACCTTTATGCCTTCGGGGATAGGCTTTATTAAGAAAACTATAGCTGTCGGCAAATAGCTTATTGCGATCACGACAACGTATGTGAGAATTCTGCATAGTAAAGCATTTTTCAGCTTGGGATACTTCATATAGCTCACCTCACTTGTTGAAATCATTATATCACGCAAATATTAATACTTCAACCGACACCGGAGCTAATTTTACCAATTAATGAAAATTGTCCAAAAAAGAAAATATAAGTAAAAGGTAATGATCGGGGGCGTTTGTGAAAGATCTATGTAACGCGCGTGTATTACGTGACGGCGGGTACGACTTTGAGGGGCGATGCCGAAGACAGGATCATATCACACAACGAAATTAAATATTGACAAGCATTGTAACACACCCGAAAACAAATTCTAATTGATATTTGTTTTTCCTTGATTTCCCTTTGCGGATATGATATAGTATAATTAGTAAAATATTGCAAAAAAAGGAGATCACAATGAATAAGAATACTGTTCTTTCTCTTCTCAACGATATCAAAAAGGCAGAGGCCGAGGGCAGTGCCCGTCTCCCCAGAAACAGCTTTTATCTTGACTATGACAAGGTAGTATGCTGTGAGAGAACTGTCGGTGAGAGCCGCTTCCCCTACGACTCAAACGGTCTTGTGGTATGGCTTCGCTCCACAGGCTTTATCGACGCTCTCGAGAGCACCTTCACGATTTTCAGAACTGCAAACTACGGCGAGGAGTCTGCCGTTTCCTTCTTCGGAGGAATCAAGGGCGAGGACGGACTTTACACTCCCGTTTCCGTAACGGGCGCTTCCCGTCAGGCAATTGAGGGCGGCGTCAAGAGATATATCCTCTACTCCCTTAAGTCTGCATACTGCATCACAGAGGTGGGCGATCTTGTATTCGCTCTCAGACTTCACGTTGATGCAGAGAAGCACATCCATTTCACCCTTATGGGAATCAACAATTCCGATAAACCCTGTGAATTCTATCTTGCATCCTTTATGGAGGCGCTCCTTCGTAACGGCGAAAACGAGACCTTCTGGGCAAGACTTACAAAATACGGCGTAAGATATGAAAACGGCACTGCCGTTCTTTCAAGCCGCAACGGCAGCGACTACGACCGTCTCGTTATCAACGCAAGGGTGACCGAGGGTAACTGCACAGACCGTCAGAGCACCTGTGCCCGAGGCGATTTTGTGGGCATCAAGGGCCTCAGTATTGCAAACTCCTATTCTCTCAGAACGGGTGAGTTTGCAAAGAAGGCAGGAAACGTTGCAACAACAGACCTTCCCTGCGCCGCAGATATCTTCCATATCAAGGCGGATGCAGGTGAGAGCGCAAGAGTTGACTACGAGCTGGTTCTTTGCTACAAGGACAAGGACACAGAGAAGTATTTGGACCTTCCTCTTTGCAAGGATAAGATAGACGCTGACCTTGCCCTTCTTGAGGAGAGCGAAAAGAGCGCATTCGATAATCTTAAGGTCCGCTTTGAAAATTGGAAGAGTGATAAGCTCACTGCCGATACCTTCAATAAGTTCTTCCGCAGCGTTCAGAAGCAGACCTCCATCTGCGCTCACGGTAAGAACTACGCAGGCTCATATCTCGGTATCCGCGACGTATTCCAGCAGCTTGAGGGCGCTCTTATCTGGCAGAGAGAGCTCTCAAGAGAGAAGATACTCTCCGCGCTCAACTGCATTCTCGTCACGGGCCGTCCCCCCAGAATGTTCTCCGTTCCCGACGATCCTGCAGCTCCCGTTCCCGTATCCCTTGAGAAGTATATCGACCAGGGCGTATGGGTGATCTCCACAGTTTATACATACCTTGCATATACAGGCGACTGGTCTATTCTCGATGAGGTCTGCGGATATATTGAAGCAGGCGAGGACGAGGTATGGACAAGCGCGAAGAGAAGCACTGAGCGCGACAGCGTTCTCTGCCACCTTCTCAGAACCATGAATTACCTCTTCTCAAAGATCGACACGGAGTACGGCACAGGCTGTGTCCGCGTTCTCTTCGGAGACTGGAACGACGCCCTTGACGGACTTGGCGAAACCGAGGACGAGGGCGAGGAGTTCGGCAGCGGTGTAACCGTTATGGCAACTCTTCAGTTCTATCAGAACCTTCGCGAGATGACTGAGATACTCAGAAAGGTTGGCGGTCACGACGCTGAGATCGAGAAGTACGAAAAGGCTGCAAGGGCTATCGAAAAGGGCCTTGAGGAGCACGCGATCGTTACAAACGAGGCGGGCGAGAGAAGGATCATCCACGGCTGGGGCGACAAGATCGGCTATAAGGTAGGCTCCTTCAACGATCCCGACGGCGCCGCGCGTTACTCCCTCACATCAAACTCCTTCTGGGCGATCACAAAGTTCCTTACCCGTGACCCCTCCCTTAAGGAATCCATTATGGGTTGTATGGACGCTGTTTCCTCAAAGTACGGTCTCAAGACCTTCGACGTACCCTTCCCCCCCACGGCAAAGGGCGTTGGCCGTATTGCAAATATCGTTCCCGGTACGTATGAGAACTCCTGCGCTTACGCTCACGGAAGCCTTTTCGGAACAATGGCCCTCTTTGAGATGGGCGAGAGCAAGAGAGCTTGGGAGGAGATCGAGAAGACCGCAGTTATCACCCACGATAACTGCACAATGTCTTCCTTCGTAATGCCCAACTCCTACTGCGAGAACGCAGAGTACGGTATGGACGGCGAGTCCATGGGCGACTGGCATACAGGTTCAGGTGCCGTTCTCGTTAAGGAAACTATCCGCTACGGCTTCGGTATCCATCCCTCCATTGACGGCGTGCGTATCCAGCCTCCTGCATACTTCCCCGCAGAGAAGGCGGAGATCACACTGAATGTTAAGGACAGCGTAGTTACTCTCAAGTATGAGAACAAGGGTATAGGCACGAGAACTTGCACCATTACAGGCGCCGCGGATTACTCTGCTCAGTTCGACAGCCTTATGAATACTACTGTATATTATATCCCCAACGAAAAGATGGGCGAAAAGATCACGATCGAGATCTGCGACTGATAAAGATAAAAAGCCTTACAAAGCAAGTCTTTGTAAGGCTTCAGACTGTCGAAAAAGGCGCAGAACAAAAGCCGCAAAACATATAGTATTCAGTTAAGTGAAAAACGCAGTAAAAAAAGTAGAAATCCGCCGATTATTTCGGCGGATTTCGTTGTTAAATGCGGCTTTTTAGCCGCGAATTGCCCCTCTGTCGTACCTTTGTACGCCGACGACGGACAATTCACGGTTTCTGCATCCTTTTCGACAGCCCGAAGTCAGCTTGTCGATAAAGGTATCGACAAGCTGTGCCTTACAAAGCAAGTCTTTGTAAGGCTTTTTTATTAGGTTTAATCGTATGTTCCGTTCCCCGGTCGCTCATTCTCATCAGGTAGGGCGATGCCTGCGTTTGCTATGAAGCAGTTGTCAGAGCTCTCCCCGAGATCGCATATCTTCTCGATCATTGCGCCGCCGTACATAGTGTTTCCGGTAAAGCTTGAAAAACGAAGCCTTTTGTATACCAAGCCGTAATCGGGAGAGAAGGGGCTTTCACCAAAGTCGTCCCGTCCCGTAAGAAAGGTGTTTCCCGAAAGGGCAAGGTTGTGGCAGTTATCAAAATAAAGGTGACAGTTAAGATACTTGTCCTCCTCAAAGGAGGGAAGATACTTTCCGCTTCTGTTGAAGATGTTTCCCGTAAAGGTAATGTTGTTGCAGGCAAACCACTCTCCGCGAAGCCTTACTGCAGGACCGTAGGAGCGGTCAAAGTAGTTGCCTGTAATATTAAGGGAGCTTGCATTTGTAAGGTCAATGCCGCCACGGTTCCATTCGATGCGGTTTGCGGTCATGGTAACTGCGGCGCAGATGTTGTCTGAAAAGATGGCAGCGCCTCGGTTTGTGTGCATAACGCAGTCGCTTATCCAACCGTCCCAGCCGTTTATATAGATGCCGTTACCCTTGTTTGCAATGAGCATACAGCTCTTTACGGTAAAGGCCCATATGCGCCAAAGGTGGACTGCATCTCCGGAGAAATTCTTGATGCAGCATCGCTCAATAGTGATGCTGTCCTCCCTAAAGCCTACCTGACAAGGCTCGGGAATGCAGTTGTCCTCTCTGGCGTGATCGTTGTGAAGACGGCTTTCCTGATCCTCCCACCATACGTACACTCCGTGAACTCCGTTTCCGGCGCAGTGATTTCCCAAAAGCTGAAGGTCAAGAAGTCGGCTGCCAAAGGCGCCTGACATATCTATAAGGCACTTTGAATCCCCGGAAAGGAGCTTTATGACAGATCCGCCCGTTTCTCTGTAACCCCAGCCTGAAAAGCCCTGAAGGGTAACGGAGGGCTTCATATATATCGTGTTGCAAAGATATGTTCCGGGAGGAACTAAAACTGCGCCCTTTACTTTTTCAGCTTCATCAATTGCTGCCTGAAATGCCGCTGTACAATCATTGATCCCGTCGCCAACAGCGCCAAAATCAGTAACGTCAAAAACATTTTTCATAAGTTAGTATCCCTTTCTCTTCGGGAGCTTTTTTATATTATACCATAAATATGGTAGCGCTTCAATAAGAACCTTTGGAAAGCATATTAATAGTGCATTTATCGTTGCAATAGAGGCAAAAATGTGGTAAAATAGCTTAGATACAGAAATTGGCGAACGATTTTCTGCGTTTGAATAAAACAGTAAAAACGCAAGAGCAAATTTACAAACGCCTAAAACCCAAAACCCTTGAGAGGAGGGATAAAATGGATAAATTCATACTTCATAGTGAGTACAGCCCTACAGGTGACCAGCCACAGGCAATAGACAGGCTTTCCGCCGGTATAGACGCGGGAGAGCGGTTTCAGACCCTCATGGGAGTTACGGGAAGCGGTAAGACCTTCACAATGGCAAATATTATTGCAAATGCAAACCGCCCGACCCTTGTCCTTGCCCATAATAAGACTCTGGCGGCTCAGCTCTGCTCAGAATTCCGCAGCTTCTTTCCCGAAAACGCGGTGGAATATTTTGTTTCCTATTACGATTACTATCAGCCCGAGGCATACGTCCCCGGCAAGGATATGTATATCGAAAAGGACTCGTCGATCAATGACGAGATAGATAAGCTTCGCCACAGCGCAACAAGTGCCCTTTTTGAGCGGCGCGACGTAATTATCGTTGCAAGCGTTTCCTGCATATTCTCTCTCGGTCCCCCCGAGGAGTATTCCTCTCAGGTAACGGCGCTGAGGCCGGGTATGCAGATGGACCGTGATGAGCTTGCAAGAAAGCTTATCTCCGTTTCCTATACGAGAAACGATATGAGCTTTGTGCGCGGTACCTTCCGAATGAAGGGCGATACCCTTGAGGTATTTCCCTCAAACGAGAACTCAAAGGGTATCAGAGTCGAGTTTTTCGGAGACGAGATAGACCGCGTTTCAGTTATTGATGCACTGAAGGGAACTGTGATACAGAACGTTTCCTATGCTCCCGTGTACCCCGCAAACCACTACGTTCTTTCCGATGAGCACAAGGAAAAGGCCTTTGAGGAGATCGAACGGGAATTGGAGGAGCGGATAGCCTTCTTTGAGAGTCAGGGCAAGCTTATCGAGGCGCAGAGGATCGCGGAGCGAACGCGGTACGATATGGAAATGCTCCGTGAGGTAGGCTTTTGCTCGGGAATCGAGAACTATTCAAGAGTGTTCGCAGGCCGTGCCCCCGGGTCAACACCTTATACGCTTCTTGATTACTTCCCGAAGGACTTTCTCCTTTTCGTGGACGAGTCTCACGTAACTCTCCCTCAGGTGAGAGGAATGTTCGGCGGTGACCGCGCAAGAAAGAAGAACCTTATAGATTACGGCTTCCGCCTTCCCTCGGCATACGATAACCGCCCCCTTAACTTCTCGGAATTTGAAAGCAAGATAAATCAGATCATCACCGTTTCCGCAACCCCCGGCGACTACGAAAAGGAGAATTCCTCGCAGATAGTTGAGCAGATCATTCGTCCTACGGGACTTCTTGACCCCGAGATCGAGGTGCGTCCTGTGGAAACGCAGGTGGACGACGTTCTCGGCGAGATCAGAATCAGGGTAGAGAAGGGCGAGCGAGTTCTTGTTACCACTCTTACGAAAAAGATGGCGGAAGACCTTACGGAGTATCTGGACCGTCAGGGCGTAAGAGTAAAATATATCCATCACTCCGTTGAGACCATGGAGCGAAGCGAGCTTCTTCGTGATTTGCGTCTTGGAGTTTACGACGTTCTTGTGGGCATCAACCTTCTCCGTGAAGGAATAGACCTTCCCGAGGTAACCCTTGTTGCCATTCTCGATGCTGATAAAGAAGGATTTCTCAGAAGTGAGTCATCCCTTATTCAGACAATCGGCAGAGCCGCACGTAACGTTGGCGGTAAGGTAATAATGTATGCCGATACGGTGACGGGATCAATGAACGCGGCAATCAGCGAAACTAACCGCCGCCGCGAGATACAGAACAGATATAACGAAGAAAACGGCATCACCCCCACCACCATTAAGAAGGAGGTGGGCGATATCATCCGCCTCGCATCCGACAAGAAGGGCAGGGGCGAAAAGAAGAAGGAATCGAGAGAGGAAGAGATCGCAAGGCTTCGTAAGGAGATGAAGGCGGCTGCCGCAGAGCTTCGGTTTGAGGAGGCAGCGTTCCTACGCGATAAGATAAGAACTCTTGAAACCACAAAAGAAGATAAAAGTGAAAAGAGAAAAGTGAAAAGAAAATGAAGAAACCCGCCGAGTTTTCGGCGGGTTTTTAGTTTGGCTGAAATATGTATTTATAGGATTGAGCAAACCATGGGATTTGCCGATGGTTATGATTGTATAAAGGATATTTTAAGGGGAGATAAAAACTAAAAAAATGCGTAAAATTAAGTAAAAAGCAAAGGAGATTACGCATTGGAAAACAGGATAGAAAAATTTGAAATATATCTCGACGAAGAAGAAAAAAGCTCAAATACCAAGGAAAAGTATTTGAGAGACCTGAGAGTGTTTTTTCGTTTTGCGAGAGGCAGAGAATGGGACAAGGCGCTGATGATTGAATACAAGGAATATCTGAAAGAAAGCTATGCCCTTTCAAGCGCAAACTCAATGATAGCAGCACTTAATGCATATCTTGATTTTTCGGGAATGGGTGACCTGCACATCAAACGCTTCAAGGTTCAAAGATCGGGATTTGCTTCGCAGAATAAGGAGCTTACTCATAATGAATATTCCCGCCTCGTAAAAACTGCAAGAATGAATAATAACGAGCGCCTTGCCATTATCATTGAGACAATATGCGCCTGCGGTATTCGAGTCAGTGAGCTTTCGTATATTACGGCAGAGGGAGTGCGACGAGGAGAAATTCAGGTGAGCTGCAAGGGGAAAAGCAGAAAGGTTTTTATAGTTTCCTCTCTTCAGAAAAAGCTAGTATCTTATGCAAAAAAGAAAAACATCAAAGATGGCGAGATATTCGTAACGAGAAGCGGAAAGAGCCTCAGCCGCTGCAATATATGGCGGGAAATGAAGGGACTTTGCGAGAGAGCGGGAGTTTCGCCGGAGAAGGTATTTCCTCACAACCTCAGACATTTATTTGCAAGAACATTTTACAATATGGAAAAGGATATAGTACGCCTTGCGGACATTCTCGGGCATTCAAGCATAGATACAACGAGGATATACACAGCCACCTCGGGCGCTGAGCACAGAAGAAAAATGGAAAACATGAGGCTTGTGATATAAAAAAGCCGATACCCACAAAGGCATCGGTTTATAACATAATCAGCATTATGTTGTTAATAAACATATTAATAATCTTGTCCTAATTAGGATTTTACCATATTTCACCTACAAAATCAACCGAATACATAAATAAAATTATAGAATTAAATATATTTTTGCGCGAAAACAAAAGCCTTTTTGCTTAAATTTTAAAAAAGCAAACTTAGGCTTTGTTTTTGCGCTTGTTTCATATTTGCAACAAAGCTTTTACTTATTTGGTTTACAACATAATGCTGATTATGTTGTAAAAAAATATTATCCAAAAAGGAGAAAAAACAATGAAAAAAACAAGAAAAGGCAAGCTGCTGGCGTTGCTGCTTGCCGCGGTCATTCTCGCAAGGCTCATCCCCTTTGGAGCCATAAATATTTTTGCGGGAACTACTGATGATGGATGGAAATATACATTGTCAGGTACTACTCTATCTATTACGGGTTACACCGGAAGCGAAACTGAGCTGGTCGTACCCGAAACGATAGGACTATACACCGTAACGAGAATAGGTGATAGCGCTTTTAGTGGTAACAAAAACATAAAAAGCATAGACCTTTCCAATTGTACCGCACTTAAATATATCGGTTCTTATGCGTTCAATAATTGCTCAAATCTTGAAAGTATAAGTATTCCAACTTATACTGACGATAATGTAATTGTAAACAATCCGGACGCCAACAGAAATCTTGAAATAGGAAGCACTGTTTTCGCGGGGTGTACTAATCTTCGTTCTGTTTACATAACGGATCTGGCCGGTTGGTTTGATGTTACTGTAGGTAGTAGTTATGGTCCGTTTTATTACGGTGCATACCTTTATGCAAACGGTGAGCTCGTAACTGATATTATTGTTCCCGATGACGTTACAAGTATAAAGAACTATGCATTTCAAGGATGCGGAAGTCTGAAAAGCGTAGATTTTTCAAACTGTTCTTCATTGACAAGTATAGGCTGGGAATCCTTTTCGAGATGTAAGAATCTTGAAACCGTAGATTTCTCAGGTTGTTCTTATCTTAATGTTATATATAGTAGCGCATTTTCCGGATGTGAAAGCCTTGAAAGTGTAGATTTTTCCGGCTGTTCTGCACTTACAAATATAAACCAATCCGCTTTTTATGATTGTTCAAATATGGATTCCGTTTACATAACGGATGTTGCAAACTGGTGTAAAATTGTATTTGACGTTAACTCTTCCAATCCCTTATGCTATGGTGCTGATTTGTATCTCAACGGAAAAATAGTTAAAGATCTTGTTATTCCCGCTGAAGTTACAAGTATAAAGAACTATGCATTTCGAGAATGTGAAAGCCTTGAAAGTGTGGATTTTTCAGCATGCTATAATCTTTCAAGCATCGGAAGCTGTGCTTTTCAAAACTGCATCAATCTTAAAAATGCTGATATTTCCGGATGTTCTTCATTGACAAGTATAGGTTGGAGTTCCTTTTCGGAATGCTCAAATCTTAAAAGCGTGGATATATCAGGCTGTTCAAAGCTTACCAATATAGGATCCAGTGCATTCTACAAATGTTCCAATCTTGAGAGCATAAACCTTTCCGGTTGCTCTGCGCTTACAGGTATAGGTTCAGATGCTTTCAGCTATTGTAGTAATTTGAACTCTGTTTATATAAATGATGTTTCAAGTTGGTGTAAAATAAACTTTGCCACAAGTAGCTCTACCTATTATTCTAATCCTTTGAGCTACGGTGCAAGTCTGTATCTTAACGGAAATGCTGTTGAAGATCTTGTAATTCCTGCAAATGTAACAAATATAAAGGATGGAGCTTTCTATGGCTGTGCTAAGATCACTGGCGTGGATCTTTCTGCATGCACTGATCTTGTTAGTATAGGAAATTATGCATTCTCCTATTGCACAAATCTTGAAAGTGTTGACTTTTCGGGCTGTACTGCTCTTTCGAGTATAGGAAATTATGCATTCTACTACTGCAGTAATCTTGAAAGTGTTGACTTTTCGGGCTGTACTGCTCTTTCGAGTATAGGAAATTATGC
>JAFQDC010000033.1 GCA_017416205.1 Clostridia bacterium
ATATCGAGGATTTTTCGTAGATCCTGCCCTTCGGGCACCACCCTAAGGGGTGGTTCGACTTCGAAAACATCATACTATGATGTTTTCTCCGCTCAGGATGACAGAATCAATCTCCCCCACAAACCGTAATTTGAATGGGAATATATAGAATAATGCTTATCCTTCAAATTTTGGTTTGAGGGAGATTTTTATACAAGGCTCCCTCCGGGAGGGGGCTCCCGAAGCGTGAGATAAATACAATTAATGGTTAAACTATAAGAAGCGGAGGGTGGAGGAGAATTGCGTAGCTTAAAGCAACTGCATATTCCCCCTTACGCAGGCTCCTTCCGTCTTTTTGTGCTCGGGTTCAAAAATTGTTTTGAACTCCAAACGGTGTCCCGAGCACAAAAATCCACCTCCCTCCCGGAGGGAGGCTTGCTTGGATCCCTCGCTCGCTTTGTAGCCGTAACGCAAATGCTAACTCCCCCATAACCGTTATTTGAACAATAAATAAGAAAAACCGCCTTTCGGCGGTTTTTGAAAAGATCAAGCATCCTTTTTGGAAAACATATTTTTAATAACGTCGCGGACCTTGTAGTCCTCCTTGCGTATTGCTTTCCCCAAATTTGGCAGGTGCTTTATAATAAGGATCGCGCTGACGGCAGCCGCGCAGAGAAATACCTCGATCCTTCCCGTGCGCATATAGCTGAGAAAGGGGAAGAGAATTCCCGCAGACAGGGGCATTGCAATACCGTAGTTTACAATAAGAATTGCGGCAGTGCAAAGCACGAGGAGAAAGAGAAAGGTAAGGGGATCAAATGCAAGTACCATTCCCGCATACGGCGCAAGTCCCTTTCCGCCCTTGAACTTCATATAGAAGGGGAATATGTGTCCGAGAACGGATCCAAGTCCTGCCATAAGGCCTGAAACGGTAATATCCTGAAAGAGAAAAGAGAAAAGCTTAACTGCAAAAAATGCCTTTGAAATATCAAAGAGCATAACGAGAGCGCCAAGGCCCTTGCCAAAGATCAGCATAGTGTTGGTAGCCCCCAGATTTCCCGTGCCCTCTTTTCTCAGATCTCTCTTTTTCAGCCTTGATATGAGAGCCGCGGGATTGAGGGTTCCTATAAAATATCCTGCTGTAAGACAGCATAAAAGCTTAATAATCTTCATCAAAACAAAACTCCGAAAACGTATATTTTTCTTTTATTATAGTGCTTTATTGTTTCAATTATGTCAGCTTTTTGTTTATAAAATGTTAACACCTGCGGTAATATTTTGAAAATTTCAGCATAGCATTACACATATAATAATAGCTGTGAAGGGAAGAGAATAAGTGAAAAAAGCAATATGTGTGATCTTGTCCGTAGCCCTGTTTTTTGTAAACGTACCTATGTCTTTTGCCCAAAAGGAGATAATGCCCTTTGACGTGGAAGCCGAAAGCGCAGTTCTTATGGACGTAGGCACGGGAACGGTGCTCTATGCAAAAAATCCGGATGAAGCCCTGCCTCCCGCATCCGTGACTAAGGTGATGACCCTCCTTCTCGTAATGGAGCATATAGATTCGGGAAAAATGAAGCTTTCTGATATGGTGCCCATAAGCGAATACGCCGCTTCAATGGGAGGCTCTCAGGTCTTTTTGGAGCCGGGGGAGGATATAAGCTGTGAGGATCTTCTCAAAAGCGTGGTCATATCCTCAGCAAATGACGGAGCCGTAGCCTTTGCCGAGGCTGTGGCTGGCAGTGAGGAAGCATTCGTAAAAAGAATGAACGAGAGAGCAGGGGAGCTTGGAATGAAAAGCACCCGCTTTGAAAACGCAACGGGCCTTGACGATGATACTAAAGATCATAAAATGAGCGCACTTGATATCGCCCTCGTTTCCCGTGAGCTTATACTTAACCATCCGGATATACTGAAATACAGCTCCATATGGATGGACAGCATCAGAAACGGCGAGTTCGGCCTTTCAAATACAAACAGGCTCATAAGATTTTATAAGGGAGCAACGGGACTTAAAACAGGCTCAACGGCAAAGGCAGGCTTTTGTATAAGCGCAACGGCCAAGCGCGACGGTATGCACCTGATAGCAGTTATAATGGGCGCAAAGACCCGAGACGAAAGAAATAACGCCGCCAAAAAGCTCCTTGACCACGGCTTTGCAAGCTATAGCATCTATACCCACGAAAAAGAGAAGGGCAAAAGCATAAAGGTCACAAAGGGAGAAAAGGAAAAGGTAGCAACGTATATAGATAAAGCGCAGCTTCTTCTTCCAAAGGAAGATCTTGAAAGCGTTGAGATCAAAAAGGAATATAAAAAGGAATTGAAGGCTCCCGTAAAGAAGGGCGATAAGGTCGGAGAGGCGACTTTTCTCGTGAAGGGAAAGGAAGTGTTGAAAACGGATATCCTAGCAAAGGAAAGTGTAGATAAGCTTAGCTACGGGGATATTCTTTTGCGCCTCTTGAAAAGCTGGTTTTTAAGGTGAAAAAGAAAAATCTTGTTATAATTTGAAATTTTTAGCAGAAAAAACGAAGAATACTATTGAATTTCACGTAGTATTATAGTATCATAAACGGGATGATTTATTTTCGGAGGTCAGAAAAATGTCCATCAAAATCAATGACAAATATATAAAGCAGTTTGTTACAGAAGAAGAGTATAACGCTATCGTTCCCGAGGTCGAAGCGGCTCTTACAACAGTAAAGAATAAGACAGGCGAGGGAAGCGACTTCCTCGGCTGGTACACAAGACCTGTAGACTATGATAAGGACGAATATGCCCGTATCAAGATCGCAGCAAAGAAGATCCAGAGCATGTGCGAGGCGTTCATCGTTATCGGTATCGGCGGTTCCTACCTCGGAACACGCGCAGCCCTTGACTTCATCAAGTCCAACCACTATAATAACCTTCCCAAGAACACACCTGATGTCTATTTCGCAGGCTACAGCCTTTCCTCCTCTCACCTTGCAGATATCCTTGCAGTATGTGAGACAAAGGACGTGTGCATCAACGTAGTATCCAAGTCCGGAACAACAACAGAGCCCGCAGTAGCATTCCGCGTTATCCGTGAGTTCCTTGAGAATAAGTACGGTAAAGAGGGCGCTGCAGAGCGTATCTTCGTTACAACAGATAAGGCAAGAGGCAAGCTGAAGGAGCTTTCCGACAGAAACGGATATGAGACCTTCGTTATTCCCGACGATATCGGCGGCAGATACTCTGTTCTCACAGCAGTAGGTCTTCTTCCCCTTGCAGTTGCAGGCGTTAATACAGACTCTCTCCTTGAGGGCGCTGAGGACGCAATGAACGAGTATAAGGCAGCATCCATCAAGGATAACCCCTGCCTCCAGTACGCGGCATACAGAAATATCATGTACCGTAAGGGCAAGGTAACTGAGATGCTTGTAGTATACGAGCCCTTCTTCAGAATGTTCTGTGAGTGGTGGAAGCAGCTCTTCGGCGAGAGCGAGGGTAAGGACGGTAAGGGTCTTCTTCCCGCATCCGTTATCTTCTCCACAGACCTTCACTCCCTCGGTCAGTATATTCAGGACGGTCTCAGAAACCTCTTTGAGACAGTTGTTGATATCAAGGAGTCCAAGCATACTATCACAGTTCCCGATGATCCCGAGAACGCAGACAGCCTTAACTACCTTTCCGGCATGAGCTTCAACCGTATCAACCACAGAGCAATGAACGCAACTCTCTTTGCTCACGTTGACGGTGACGTTCCCAATATCGTAGTAGAGGTACCCAACAGAAGTGAGTATTCCTTCGGTCAGCTCGTATACTTCTTCGAGCTTTCCTGCGCAATTTCCGGATATACTCTCGGAGTTAATCCCTTCAACCAGCCCGGTGTTGAGGCATATAAGAAGAACATGTTTGCTCTTCTCGGAAAGCCCGATCCCGCACTTGATGAGCTCAAGAAGTCTCTCGCAGAGAGAATGGCTCAGGACTAAGATCAACAAAAAAGCTGTCGCAAAAGTGACAGCTTTTTTAATGAATAATGAATGATGAATAATGAATAATTGATATAGAAAAACGTCTGCAAACGCAGACGGTTTTCTGAATTTTTTTAAATTACGGTTTG
>JAFQDC010000034.1 GCA_017416205.1 Clostridia bacterium
GCTCCGCAAATGTGAAATATTCGCTGGCGCGAATGTGGGCAAATTTCATTTCACATCGACCGGAGCCGTAGGCGGCGGGAGATATTTCACAATTTCCGCAAGGAAATTATTTCACATTCGGCGTAAGCCGAATATTTCACTAAAAAACGAACGGTTATGTAAGGGTTCGAATTTATACGCAAAAACAGCAAAAATATCTTTTTCAACGAAATAAATCCCTTGCGGGATTTGTGAAATACGCTGCGCGTGTGAAATATTGCTTCGCAATGTGAAATGCCTGCGGGCGTGAGGGGATTTATTTCATTTCACTTTCTGCTTCAGCAGAAAATTTCACAATTCACTTCGTGAATTATTTCACATTCGGCGCAAGCCGAATATTTCACTAAAAAAGCTATCGTATTTATTATATGATAGTGGTAGAAAGGCGGCGTTACCATGGCAGAATCAAAGCTTCGAGATTTATCAACCAATTTTGCAGTTGAAGTTATCAAGATGTGCGACAGTATGAAGGGACATTATTCTCTCGTTAATCAGCTGGAGCGTTCGTCAACCTCTATCGGCGCCAACATCCACGAAGCAAATTATGCTCATAGCAAAGCCGACTTTGTTGCCAAGTTTCAAATTGCTTTGAAGGAGTGTTACGAAACGGAATATTGGCTCGAACTGTTTGTAAAATCTGAGTTAATTGACCGTGAGATTGCAAAGAACTTGTATAATCAATGCGGAACGATTCGCAGAATGTTGATTGCTTCTATCAATACGGCGAAGGAGAAATAATAATAGATTCATCCGTTTTTTCGCACCTAACTTTTTTCGAATTTCCATAGATCTATTTTCGATTTTTCTTCGAGTCAAAGGACTTGAACCACCAATTCAAGTGTTTTCATGAATTACATCAGCAATCTTGGATAGCAACTGATCTTTTGTTAAAATCACATCATTAATAGTAGTCGTCCGGTTATTAACTGTTACAACAACCTGGTTTCGCTTGAATATCACAAATATCTTATTGCTTTTTTCTCTGCATACTGCAAAAAATTTCCCGTAAAACTTTCCACCACTTTTGAAAACATATCCTGTAACTTGTTTTTTTGTTAAACGTTTTAATTCGTCCAAAAAGTCGGTATATTTACCAAGGAAAATATCATACAATATGGAACAATATATAGTATCTTTTCGATAAATGGAAAAAAGCAACTCGATCTTAATAATGGAATAATCCGTAAGATATGATTGCATTATAAATAACAACAAAGCTATTGGAATAAACACCCACGCTCCACGATCAAAACACATCGGAATCCAACACAACAGCAAAATCAAGTACTGTGTAGTGATAAATATAATGCGCTCTGTTTTTGAGGTAAGCTGTTGTCCTTTGCGCCATGCTTCTTCTCGTTCTTTTTTACCCCATATTATTTTATCAGAAAAGACACGATTGGTTCTTTCATAATATTCGGCGTAAAAATATCTTCTTTTCATATACTTACCGTCCATATATTACTTTATGTTCATTATATCATAATCTTTACGATTTTTCAAACACATAGCCTCGATTGCAAGCGTATAGCAAAAAAGCCACGGAAACCGTGGCTTTTCTTATTGGATATCATCCGAAGACCTTTTCGACCTTAAAATCGTTCTCGCCAAATATATACATATATCCGTCTATATAAACGCCTCGCATATTGGCAGGATCGCCTTTAAGGGGAACGTTAACAAGCTCCACAAGCTCGTACCCGTCAAAACGCAGGAGAATGTATCTGTACGTAGTATACATGTTGTGGTCATAATCTACGACACCAAAGCCAAACAGCTGATTTTTGCGATCGACATAATAGGATTTATATTCCTCGGAGCATATCGCTTCAGTATTCTCATAAGAGCTGACTGAGCGAACTGTGTCCGCAGTTTCTTCATACACCTCTACCTTTAAGGTTGCCCAGCCGTCTCCCCTGCCGATGCCGAGAAGAAAGCCGTTACCAATGTTAATGAGCGAGGTAGAGAAGCCATCTATAGTGCCCGTATCCTTATAGCTGATGTTGTCAAGATCGGACAGGTCAAAGAAGAACACGGGATCGGAAAGCTCTATTGAGGTGCAGACGTATGCCGCTTCCCCGTCAAACCTTACGGACCGTATCTCCTCTCCCGGAGGCGCAAAATCAATAACGGATGCAATGACCTCAAAGGTGGAAAGATCGATACAGTAAAGGCTTGCGTTTGTTCCGCCCCTTGCAGGTACGATCATATCCGCTGACACCATGCCGCCTTCATAATATTGCTCACGAACGGTGGTAGTATTGGTAGTGGTAAATACACGAAGGACGCCCTCATACTCATCCATGCTCCACTGATCCTTAAGGTAGCCTTCCACCGTAATACTTCCCTCTGTTTCGAAGTTGTCGCCACCGTAGCTGAGGCAGGATATTTCCGTCATTGAATTTCTCGTGACGGTGCCGTCCTTATTTTCCTTTTTATCCACAAACACGCAGGTTAAGAACACGTGGTCCTCCGAAACGTACACGTCCTCCGAATAGGAGAGATACGCCGCCGTTCCCCGAAGCTCAAGGGTATCCTCGCAAAGCTTCATCACAACGGTATATCGGGTATTATTCAGATTATCGGGAGATACGATACTGCCGGCAGGAATACTGCAGTATCCTTCCCCTTCATCTATCTGAGGAAGAAAAGTCGCCTCATTGTCAAAATCAAGATCTGAGCGGTCTATATAAAACGATGTCATAAGGAGAATATTTCCGTCGGTATTTCGGGAGGACATATACATGCCCGTTACGCTGAATTCTTCTTTTTTTACAATATTCGAAGGTGTGCTTACGTCAAGGGAGATCACCTTCACACGGCGTTCTGTTTTTTCATCGTAATTTTCAGTGATGACCGTTACCGTACTGCAGTCCTCTGAAAGGTAGAACTCCCATTGACCTGTGGCATAATTCTCATTTTCGTTATAGAGAGTATAGCTGCCCACCTCTTTTGAGCTTTCTTTCTCAATAGAATATATGCGCAAGACCTCGTTATCAAGATAATAAATATACTTATCGCTCCGTTTGATGCGATCGGCCTCTGTGATCCCCTCTACCTGATTGTCCGTGATCTCATTATAACCTAAGGTTTCCTCTTCAAGGGCGCTGCCTCCGGGTCTTATATTAGTTCCATCCTCCATCATAACATCCTTATAACCAAAAAAGCCAAATCTTTTCACGTCTGCCCAAAGCTTTTCTGCATTGTTCTTATACTGTGGCGCCTCATAGGTGAGCAGGTTCAGGCTCTGAATAAGTCCGTAATATTCACTGTCCGAATGCTTTGACACGTCGGGCGGAGTTGTGCTAAAGGGCACAAAAAGCCAAAGATTGAAAAAGATCATTGCAAAGCACACGCAGGCCGCCGCAAGTGAAATAAATATCTTAATGCCCTTGGGCTTTACAGAGTTCTCGGGATGAGCTTCTTCAACGTATTTATCATCGGCGAGGCTGAGAGCTTGATACCAATCATGTTTCTTCATATAAATATACCCTCCTTTATAAGATGCTGCTTGAATTTGTTTCTTGTCCTATGTAGGATCACGCTTACGTGACTTTCCGAAAGCCGTGTACCTATAGCAATATCCCTGACACTCATGGAATACCAATATCTGCGCAGAAATATAATGCGGCTTCGTTTATCAAGACCTGCAAGGAAGCTGTTTATTGCTTCTTTGAGTATTACTTCATCCTCTATGGAAGCTTCTTTATTCGGAATACACTCCCAGTATTCCTCAATTGCGCTTTCCGCCTCGGCTCCTCGCTTTTCTGCGCTGTCATGCCGATATCGGTCTATGGCAATATTACGGGTAATACGGGCAAGAAAGCCCTTAAGCCTTTTCGGCCTCAGGGGCGGAATAGCATCCCACGCGCTGTTCCACGTATCGTTTAAGCATTCGTCCGAATCCTCACGGGAATGAAGAATATTGTATGCAACGGTGTAGCAATATTTGCCGTATTTATTTTCGGTTTCCCGAATAGCGTTTTCATTGCGTTCAAAGTACAACCCAATTATTCTTTCGTCTTCCATACAGCCACCTCCTTACACTTTTTCCAAAGGCCTTTCACCTATACAGTCGAAAAACAAACCTCAAACCTTACAGGCTTTGGAAAATTTTTTCATTAAATTTTCTGTTACTTTATGATCTCATTATATCAAACTGACAAAGCAATAGCAAGCTCACCGCTGACCCTTGCATTCTGCGGGGGTTATGGTATAATATGAGTGGAAAGGCGGTGAAAAAATGAGATTCAACACTCACGAAAGATCACCAAAGATCAAAATCAATAAAACCCTGAAGTTCCTGCTTGCTCTTTGTATCGGCTTTTTCACTGCATTATTCTTTTTTGTTGCCATTGCAACTTCCATCATAGCTCAAAGCTTTGCTCCTGCGCTGACCATTCTTATACCCGTTACATTGACTGTTGCGTTTCTTGTTATAACAATGATTGACATGAACAAGGCCTATATTGAGGTCAAGGACAACTGCATCAGAGTAGTTGACTATTACTTCCTTTTCAAAAAAGAACGTATTGTACTGCTTGATGAAATAGATAAAGCAGAAATCTGCATTGGTCACTCTTTTCGCGTAAAAGGATACCGTTACAGCATGGCGGGATTCACCTATATTGTTTTCACAGATAAGAACGACAAATATCTTTTCAAAGTCATCAATTGTCCGGAAACCAAAGAATATTTTAACAAATATATAAAGTCATAAATCAATCGATATACTAAAAATTATCATCACACAAGGAGTCCCAATGAAATCATTTCTTAACTTTATCGGCAATTTTCTCACTGTGATCGTTATAATCTGCGAAATAATTGAGTTTTCAGCAGTACCGCTCTTATTTGTTTTCTTAGGTATCATCAATTCTATGCCATGGCAGTATTACGTTATTTCCATCGGCATATACGTAGCTCTTCTTGCCGTGTTGGAGCTTTTTGCGTATCTGATCGGCAAAGCTCTCGGAAAAAAGTTCGTTCCCCTCTTTGTGAGAATATTTAGAAGGCATACAGGAAACCGCGGGAACGCCGATCAAACATCTTCAATAGAATGATAAATTAAGCTGTTGCATTTTTGCAGCAGCTTTTTTGTCAAATTTTGGTTTGATGGTGGGAGTGATTCTGTCATCCTGAGCGGAGCAAATAATCCGGTGGATTGTTTGCGGAGTCAAACCATCCCTTAGTATGGTGCCCTCTGCGAGGGCAGGATCTACGAAAAATTCTTGATAGCTCATATCAAATATCGTAGATCCCCCTTCGGGCCCTCCCTATGGTCGGGTTCGACTACAGAAATGTCCCACTGGGATATTTCCTCCGCTCAGGATGACAGGTAGTCATTCTTTCGCTCCATCTCCCCCTCAAACCTCAATTTGCCGGGCACCTATGATAAGCGGCTGCCCCCGCCATACGGTTTTATATTCCTTATCCTTGCTTTTCTTTTTCCTATGTGATATAATATCGTATAATTTTCCATTTAGCGGAGAAACCGATGCCTGAGAATAAATGCATGAAATGCGGGGGGCCCTTCGGTCCCTACGACACGGCCCTTCACAAAAAGCTCGTAAACCGTGGGGCGAAAGAATACATGTGCTCCCGATGCCTTGCCCGGTGGCTGAAAATTGACGAAGAGCTGCTCCTCTCAAAGATCGAGCAATTCAAAAAGCAGGGCTGCACCCTGTTTCTCTGATACTACAGAACAAAGAGGTTTTATATATTATGTCCACTCAGAAGCCTGCCGCGGACAGACTCCGTCCCCGCTCCTTTGACGAGGTCTGCGGTCAGTCACATCTCGTCGGCCCACGGGGCGTTCTTCGCCGCCTTTGCGAAAAGGGCCGCATTCCAAGCATGATCTTTTTCGGCCCTCCCGGCACGGGAAAGACCACCTGCGCCTCCATCATCGCTGAAAGCTCCGGCATGGAGCTCCGCCGCCTCAATGCTACCACCGCTTCCCTTTCCGACGTTAAGGAAATAGCTCAGGAAACTGCGGGAATGTTCGGTCAGGGCGGTATCCTCCTCTACCTTGACGAGATACAGTATTTTAACAAAAAGCAGCAGCAGTCCCTCCTTGAATATCTTGAGGACGGAAGGATAACTCTTATTGCATCCACAACGGAAAATCCTCATTACTACATCTACGATGCCCTTCTTTCCCGCTGCTGTGTATTTGAATTCAAGCCTGTGTCTGCAAAGGATATGGTTCCTCTTCTTTCACGCCACGCAAAAGACCTTTGCCCTGCAGGTGTTTCTGAGGACGCTCTTTCCTACATTGCAGGTTGCTCTGCAGGAGACGTCAGGCGCGCCGTTACTCTTCTTGACTGCGCCGCTTCCCTTGCCGAGGGTGAGATAACCGTCGAGGTTGCCCACGAGCTTCTCCCCTCAATTATGTCGGGCTGCTTTGACCGCGACGACGACGTTCACTACGATCTTCTTTCCTGCCTCCAGAAATCCATTCGCGGAAGCGATCCCGATGCCGCAGTTTTCTATCTTGCAAAGCTCCTTGAGGGCGGAGATCTCATATCCCCCTGCAGACGTCTTATGGTCATTGCAAGTGAGGACATCGGCGCCGCATACCCAATGGCGGCAGTCATCGTTCGCGCCTGCGTTGAAAGTGCAAAGGAGCTGGGACTCCCCGAGGCACGCATCCCTCTTGCAAATGCAGCGATCATGCTTGCCACTGCTCCCAAATCAAATTCTGCATACTGCGCCCTTGATGCGGCGGCAGAGGACATCCGAAGCGGTCTCGGCCAGAGCGTTCCCACCCATCTTAAGAGCCCCCTTTTCAAGGGCTACAAGTATCCCCACTCCTACCCCGACCACTGGGTGGATCAGCAGTATCTCCCCGATGACGTGAAGGGCAAAAAATACTACGCTTTCGGTGACAACAAAACGGAAAAGGCCGCCGAGGCTTACTGGAAAAATATTAAAAAGAAATGATAAAAAAGCAGGAAACCGCCAATTTGGTTTTCTGCTTTTTATTATAATTACGATTTTCTGTGAGATATATGCAAAGAACTTTTTTGTAAAAAAGTTCTCTGCACTCTCAAAAAACTTCAAGCTGACAAAGTAAACCAAAGGCAAAAGCCTCACACATATTTCTCCCCACAAACCGTAATTTAACATCATCGCAAAAAAGCCGTTGCATTATTGCAACGGCTCTGCGTTTATTCAACTTCCTTATAGAAGATATCGATGACCATTTTTGTGAGAGCATCCTCATCGAGAGTATGCTCCATATATCTCTCGCCGACCTTACTTTCGCCCTCGGGAGAGATGATTCCCTCAAGGGTAAAGCTTGAGAAATCAGACGCAAGATCTGCAAGCTCGCCGAGAGTACAGTCCGTTACTATATAGTCCTCAACCGCCTCAACTGCGCTTGTAGCCACGGAGCTGTCTTTTGCGTACGCCGCTTCAAGAGAATCAACAAGAGCGTGCATATACTTCTTCTGGCGCTCCATTCTGGAGAGGTTTGTTTCGTCACCGACGCTGCCTCTCGCGCGCACGTAGGTCACTGCCTGCTCGCCTGTGAGACGGATACGCTCACCCATTACAAGAGAGGGATCCACCTTCGAGAAATCCTCAGTTACCTTTACCTCAACGCCGCCAATGTGGTCATTGAGAGTGCTTACCGCATCCATTGTTACAGACACGTAATTATCCACAGTCACTCCAAGAAGAAGCTCTGATACTGCATCTGCCGTGTTTCTGCAGCTGTCGTCACCGCCGCTACCATAGGAATGTGCCCATGCGATCTGCTGATAGGATGTTCCCGCAGGGTCGCCGAAGGCACCGAGAACGGGCACGTCCATCATAGTATCTCTGTTAATATGAATAATTTTGTAGGTCTCTTCGTTTTTATCAAATGCAACAAGTGCAAGAAAATCCGACATAGCATCACCGCGTTCATCCTCTGTTCCCGCCGTGTACGTATCAAGACCTATAACGAGCATTGTTGACATCTGAGACTTGGGCTTATAAGTTTTACCCTCAAAGGTGATCTGACCGAAGCTATCCTGCACGAGGCCCTCTTCTTCTGCTCCGAACATCTTACCCTCAAGAAATTTCATTCCGAAATAGAGGAGCGCAAATGCCGCCAAAGCAAGCAAAAGCGCTACCCCGAGTTTCAGATAGGATCTTCTTCTACTCTTCATAGCGCTTTACCACCTATTATCAGATTCTAATTACTTCTCGAGATTCTTTCTTCTGAGAAGAACTGCACTGCCTGCAACGCCTACAACAGCAAGGCAAGCAATTATTGCAGCAATGCCGTCACCTGTGGGCTCGGAAACAGGTCCGTCAGACTGAGCAGGTACGGAAAGGAATGCTACTACTGCATTTCCTGTAAGTGTTACCGTAACGGTACCGTCAGCATTGCGAACGGAGGGGATAACTTTCCAACCGTCATCAGTGCGGATGATCACCTGATAGTTATCATCGCTGTAGTTAACGTCAAAGGTTACGTTATTCTTATCATCTTCAAGTGCATCATCAACAAAAGTTACATCAAACACATCACGAACTGTAGCGTCATCCTTGATATCCTTGTTGAGATCCTTAAGATCTTCGGCACCCTTGAGCTCATCTATGGCCTGCTGGAAGTTGTCTCTGTCAACTCTGGGATCGGCGTTATTGATATCATCAATATGTGTAATAATAATATCCTCACCGCCATCCTCTGTTCCGTGGCCGGGGCTCTCTACAAAATCAGCAGACACGACTACCGCGCCAAGAGAAAGCACGATCGCTGCTACCATAAGAATAGCAAAAAGCTTCTTCATCACTGTCACTCCTATGTATAAACTAAGAAAAAAATAGCATTAGCAAAATAACAACACTTTTATTGTATCACAGTTCAGTTATCTTGTCAACTCAAAACACAAGTTTTTTAATTAATTTTTTGATGAATTATGGTTGTATTATTGAAAGGATCTCTCTTCTGGAGGTGCTGAAGACTTTCCTCTCGTTACGTTCCAGATACTTAAGAACGCCTTCTCCAAACTTTTTCACGAGTGCCTCCGTTGCAACGTTCATTTCGGGAGGTCTTGAGTCTGTATTATGACAGTCTGTTCCCAGAAGGTGTATCTGTCCGCGGTCAAACATCTTCAGTGCAAGGCGGGTATATTTCCAACCTGTGAAGAAATCGGCGTTGGCCTGTATTAGCACGGGAAGCCCCTCAAACCAATCTGCCATACGCTTATTATTAAACACCTTAATATATCTGTCTATATGTGCGATCACAGGGATAAGGCCTGTCTTTTCATGGATAGCCAGCACCTCAGCTATCATTCTTTCATTCCACCTGATAGCCGGCATCTCCAAAAGCAAAAGCTTAGTTCCTTCAATATTGAGAAGCGAAAGCTCCTCGCAATCGCTCATTCCCTCAAAGTATGCGACCTCAGCGCCAAGCATAATACGCGGGAAGGTCTCTTCCCCATTTTTTTCTATCTTCTCGGAAAGGCTGCGGTATGCCCTTTCCCTTCGGCGAAGAAAGTCCGTGGGGTTATCCTTATCCGCATAAAAATGAGGAGTTGCCACCACCGTTTCTACCCCGTGTTCCCTTTCGGCTCTGAGCATTATCAGCGATTCCTCAGAAGATGATGCACCGTCGTCAAGTCTTGGAAGAATATGGGTATGAAAATCAACCATTGTTTACAGAAATCTCTTCTTTCTCCTCTGCCTGATGCTCATACGTAGAGGGGTCGGTATAGTCCTTACCGTAATACTTTTCGTAATACTTGCCGTATTTACCGTATCTGTAATACTTACCGTACTTACCGTACTTCTTGTATCTGCCGTAGGATTTGCTTCCCGTTGAAGCGCAGTTATATACAAATCCGATAATATTTGCATTCGCAAACTTAAGCTGTGTTATTGCCTCCTTGAGAGAATCGGTTCTGCAATAGTCCTGACGGACTACGAGCATCATACCGTCTGCAAACTTTGAGAAAATGACAGCATCGGCAACCGCACATACGGGAGGCAGGTCGATTATTATATAATTGTAATGCTTTTTCAGCGTATCAAGAAGCACTTCCATTCTCTTCGAGCCGAGAAGCTCGGAGGGGTTGGGAGGAAGCTCTCCTGCCGTGAGAATATCAAGCTGAACGTTATTCTTCAAAAATTTGATATGCTGAATGATCTCATCCTTTTTGTCAACGCCTACAAGAAGATTGGAAAGGCCGGACGTGTTTGCGGGAAGCTCAAGCTTCTTTGCAACCGTAGGGATTCGCATATCCGCATCGATAAGAAGCACCTTCTTACCGCTCTGAGCCATAGTATACGCTGTGTTGATAGCGGTTACGGATTTACCCTCGCCTCGAAGGGAGCTCGTTACGCCGATAACACGGCAGGGAGCCTCCTCTGCAAAGGAGAACATTATATTGGTTCTGAGACGCTTATACGCCTCTCTGGAAGCAAAGTTAAGGTCGTCGCAAAGGGTACTTGTATCCACCACAGGAGCCTGGGGTGCATTCTTTTTATTATTCTTAGCCATTACTTATCCTTACCTCCTTTTTCCTCGCTTGAGTAATAATACGTTGACTTATATGAATACTTGGAGTATTTTCCGTATCCATACTTACCGTATTTATAATTTCCGCCGCCTCTGCTGTCAGCATGAGGAATAGCGGCAAGCACGGGAATTCCGTAAGTATCTGTAAGATACTCCTCTTCACGAATAAATACGTCGTACATCTCACGTACTACTATGATAAATACGCTTATGGCAATACCGACAAGGATACCTATCATCGTATTTGTAGAGTAGCTGGGGCCGGAGCGTCCTGAAGGAAGAACCGCATAGTCAACGATACGAACGGAGCTTCCGTCAACAACGTCGGCAATTCTGTTGGGAAGAACCTTTGTTATTGCATTTGCTATGATCTCAGCTTCTTCAGGATCTGTGCTTGTTACCACTACCTCAAAGATCTCCGTTTCATTTACGGGAGCAGCCTCGATCATGCCCTTCACCTGAGAGTAGGTCTTATCAACACCGGCCTCCTTGATTATTTCATTTACCGTTGTTCTTGCCTCAAGGATAACGATATAGGTTTTTACAAGCTCCTGTGCAGCTGCAAGACCTGAGCTTGAGATCGTATAGTTTGAGCCAAGGTTGATTCCTGTATTGTTTACGTACATAAGAGCCTTTGACTCATACGTAGGATCAACCGTGAAATATGTATATCCAAAAAGAGCAGCTCCGCCGATAACGGCAGCAAGGATCACTGCCCACACGTTTCTGAATACGGCTTTAGCAAGCTTCAATATATCAATTTCAACTATATCGTCTTTTTTCTTCATTGTTATTCCCCCTGAAACGCATATTATCTCACTATAAAATATCACATAATAATTTTATAACATTTTTAACGTATTTTCAATAGGTAAATACCACATTTTTTGACGAATATTTCCACAGTTTTTATATATTTTTTCAGTCTCACCAAACAATAACCTTTTCCTTTCTCGAATAAGTATCGCAAGACCGTGCTTTCAGGATTTTTTCTTTCTTTTCCTATTGAAATGGTATTGATTTTGGAGTATAATCAATATTGATAAAAACATGAAAGGAGATTATTATGAGCACTCTTCATGTAATCGACCATCCTCTTATTACACACAAGCTTTCCATCATGCGAGAGGCAGAAACAGGATCCAAGGATTTCCGTCAGCTTCTTGACGAGATCTCTATGCTTATGGGCTACGAGATCACCCGCGATCTTCCACTTGAGGACGTTGAGATAGAAACTCCCATTACAAAAATGACAGCAAAAAAGGTTGCAGGCAGAAAGCTTGCTATCGTTCCCATCCTCCGCGCAGGTCTCGGAATGGTCGACGGCCTTCTTGCCCTCGTTCCCGTTGCAAAGGTAGGCCACATCGGTCTTTACCGCGATCCCGAAACTCACCTCCCCGTTGAGTATTACTGCAAGCTTCCCGCAGATATCGAGGATAGATTCGTTATCGTAGTTGACCCTATGCTCGCAACAGGCGGCAGCGCTTCCGACGCTATCCAGATGCTCAAGAACCGCGGCTGCACTCAGATCCGCCTTATGTGTCTCGTTGGTGCTCCCGAGGGTGCTGAAAAGGTCATGGCAGATCATCCCGACGTTGATATCTACATTGCCGCCATGGACGAAAAGCTCAACGAGCACAAGTATATCGTTCCCGGCCTCGGCGATGCAGGCGACAGAATCTTCGGAACAAAATAAATAAAGCGGGACAGGCTCAGTCTGTCCCAAACTTTTTAATATGCAGAAATTTATACTTAACAAAAACGATGCAGGTCAAAGACTTGACAAGTTTCTTTCAAAGTCCTTGAAGGGCATCCCCCTTTCCTTGCTCTACAAGTACATAAGGAAAAAGCGCGTTAAGGTCAACGGCAAGCGCGCAAAGGAAAACCAGCTGCTCGAGGCCGGCGACGTCATAGAGCTCTACATTCCCGATGAATTTTCAAAGACTGAGGCCGACGTTTCGGAATTCGACAAAATCAAAGCCGCTCCCGTTGTAGTATATGAGGACAGCAACATCATTATTTGCGAAAAGCGCCCCGGTATGCTTTCCCATACGGGAGACAAGAGTGAAAACGGCGCCGCGGCGATCCCTGAGCGTGATACTCTTATTTTCCTTATTCAGGCTTATCTCTACAAAAAGGGAGAATACGATCCCGAGGGCGAAGCCTCCTTTGCCCCCGCTCTTGCAAACCGTCTTGACAGAAACACGGGCGGTCTTGTTATTGCGGCAAAAAACGCCGAAGCACTTCGTGAGATGAACAGGCTCATACGTGAGGGCGGCGTTGATAAAAGATATCTCTGCGCAGTTCACGGAAAAGTCACTCCAAGAGAAGCTACTCTCGGCGGATATCTTTTCAAAAACTCAAAAACAAAAATGGTAACGGTCTACAAGGAACCCCGCCAGGGCGCAAAGGAGATCATCACCTCATATAAAACGGAGAAATATTCAAAGGAGAAGGATCTTTCCCTCCTTGAGGTACATCTTGAAACAGGACGAACTCATCAGATAAGAGCCCATTTCTCCTCTATCGGTCATCCCCTGCTCGGCGAGGGCAAATATGCAAACAACAAGGACGACAGGAGCCTCGGCTACAAATATCAGGCGCTTTACTCCTACCGTCTTTCCTTCTCCGTTGACAGCGGCCCTCTCGCATATCTTGACAAAAAGGTTATAGAAGCTGACAGAAATAACATTCCCTTTCTGAAGCTCTTCTAAAAAATAAAAGTATGAAAAACAGGAAAAAAGCCGCAAAAAATTCACACAGCGCCATGCGCTTTTTTCTCTATGCCCTCTCGGGAGCCCTGACTGCGCTTCCCATGATCGCCCCCTCCTTCTGGTTCGTTGCATGGGTATCTGTAGCTCCCGTTTTATATCTTGAATCGTTTTCAAAAGAAAAAGCTTCATACCCCTCGGCATACGGCAGGGGTATGAGCTTTTTCTTCGTTTTCGGTCTTTTCAATTTTTACTGGTTCTGGGAGCTTTATCCTCTTGATTTTCTCGGATTCGAAAAGGGGGCGGCACTGCTTGTTGTCATCCTTGCTTCCGTAGGCATCCCTCTTTTACAGGGAGCTGTTTCCTCATTTTATTTCGTTATTCTCTCATTTATGAAAAGAAGAGGCTTTTTTGAAAGCCACCCATTCCTCGGACTTTTATTCTCAGCCTTTCTCTGGCCTATATTTGAGTTTTGCCACACCCTCACCTTTCTCGGTGTTCCCTGGGGGCGCCTTTGTGCAGGACAGACGTCATTCACACCTTCGATACAGTCCGCATCTCTCCTCGGCAGCTTTTTCGTATCGTTTCTTATGATACTTACATCAGCCACACTTGCCTTTGCAATAAAGGAATTTAAAAGAAAAAGTGTAAAACGGGCATTTTTGTTTTCTTCCCTTGCGATTTTGGTATTCGCATCAAATCTGGTTTTCGGTGTTATAAGGATAGAAAAGGTTGAAACAGAGCTTTCACCGGATACCACCGTTGCCTGCGTTCAGGGAAACATCAGATTTGAGGACAAATGGGTAGGCAAGGCGCAATACACCCTTGACCTTCACCGCAATCTGACAATAGAGGCCGCAGAGGAGGGTGCAGACATTGTTCTCTGGCCCGAAACTGCCCTGCCCTATGATATTTCAGAGGACCCCTATCTTGAAAACAGCATTTGCGAAATTGCAAAGGATGCAGACTGCACCCTTATTGCAACAGCCTTTTCAAGAGACAGCCGGGGTCGCCTTTACAATACGGCAAGGCTCATTAACAACAAGGGCTCACAGGTTGGTGATATTTACGCAAAGCGCCACCTTGTTCCCTTCGGCGAATATACTCCCTATGAGGATCTTATCAGAAAGATAGCTCCTCCGTTAGCTGATCTTTCAGCGATTGACGATCCCGTCACCCCCGGCGAAAGTACCGCCCTTTTTGAAACCGATAAGGGAAAGATCGGCTCACTTATCTGCTTCGACTCCGTATACGAAGATCTTTGCCGCAAGAGCGTTCTTGACGGCGCCGGTCTTATTTGTGTTTCAACGAACGACTCCTGGTTTTCGGGAAGCTCAGCACTGAGACAGCATAATTCCCACGCAATTCTCCGTGCAGTTGAAAACAAGCGCTACGTTGCGCGCGCCGCAAACACGGGTATCTCCTCAATTATCTCACCTACGGGAAAGGTGCTCACCTCCCTTGGTGACAGCGAGGAGGGCGTTATCACAGAAAAGGTATCCTTTATTGAGGACACTACCCTTTTCACCATTTTGGGAAACGTTTTCATTCCCGTATGCGCAGTCTTCTGCCTGATCAACATAATATACGCATCAATCGAAAGCTTAAAGAGAAAAAAGAAATGAAAATTATAATAAGTGCCGAAAAGGCGGGCAAAACAATAAAGGAGCTTTTGCTTCGGGACCTTTCCTTTTCGGGAGGACTTCTTAAAAGCCTCAAGGCCCGTGAAAACGGCATCACCGTAAACGGCGAGCACAGGACCGTCAGATACGTGCTTTGCGAGGGCGATGTCCTTGTCCTTGCAGATGAGGACAGGGAGGAGGATACCTCACCCTATATCACCCCATCGGATATTCCTATCGGTATTGCATACGAGGACGACCACGTTACCGTTTGCGATAAGCCATACGCTATGCCTGCGCACCCCTCATACAGCCACCGTGACGATACCGTGGCAAATGCCCTTGCCCACAGATACAGCAGCTCCCCCTACGTTTTTCGCCCCGTGAACCGCCTCGACGGAGACACAAGCGGACTTATGATAACTGCAAACAACCGCCTTGCTGCTGTAAAGCTTGGCCGCGCCATGATCGCGGGTACTATCGGAAAGATGTATATCGCCGTTCTGAAATCCCCGCCCCCCGAGGAGTACGGAATTATCGACCGCCATATGAAGCGATGCGCAGACAGCATCATAACAAGACGCATCGCCTCCCCCGATGAGGAAGGCGCCCGCCGCGCCGTCACTGTATACAAAAAGGTGTATACGAATGAAAGCACCGGAGAATGCGCCGTGATAGCTACTCCCGTTACGGGAAGGACCCATCAGCTCAGAGTTCATTTCACCTCCCTCGGCTGTCCCCTTGTTGGTGACTCACTTTATGACACAGCCGACGAAAGGATATGCCGCCACGCCCTTCACGCCGCATACACCTCCTTTCCTCACCCATCTGAGGAAAGGACCGTTCACGTGTATTCTCCTCTGCCGCCGGATATGAGAGCACTTCTCGGAGAAGAGCTTTCCCTCATTTGTGAAAAAGCGCTCCGTGAAGAGGAAAACGGCACGCTTCGCCGTATGTATGAAGAAATGAAAAAAACTGTAAAATGAAAAATATCAAGAGACCGTTTCCAATCCACCCCGCATCCCTGACTATACTTTCCATAGGGCTCGTCTCGGGGATCATACATCTTGCCTGCATCCTTTCGGAGAGCTTTGCCAAGGTTATCAACGGCACACTCGGCGCTGCTGTCCGCTTTTTGCTTGCAAAGGTATTCTCGATCTTTCCATTTTCCTTTATGGAATTTCTCCTTTTTTCAGCTCCCATATCAGTTACCATCACCGTGTGCCTTGCCGTTAAGTGCGCAAGGCGCGGAAACGTATACTTGGTCCGCGCCCTCAGCGCAGTTCTTTCAATAGGTGCGGGAGTATACTCGCTTTTTGCCCTGAGCTTTGCTCCTGCATACCGCACCTCACCGTTTTCTGAAAGAGCAGGGCTTGAGGTTAGAGACGTATCTGCAGAGGAGCTTTACGAAACTACCCTTATTATAATTAACGAGCTGAATTCTCTTGAGGATATCTCATATAATAAAGAAGGGGCATCCCATATGCCCTTTACCTTAAAGGAGCTTTCAAAAAAGCTTTGCACCTCTTACAGTTCCCTTTCCGAGGACTACACCTTTATCACCCATTTTGACTCAGAGGCAAAGCCTCTCATAATAAGCCCCCTAATGACCTATACCCATATTTCGGGAATATACTCCTTTTTCACGGGAGAAGCAAACGTCAACACTAATTATCCCGATTACGTTACCGTATTCACCTGCGCTCACGAAATGGCTCACCAGAGGGGCGTTGCAAGAGAGGACGAGGCCAATTTTACAGCGTTTCTTGTTTGCAAGGATTCACCCGACAGCTATATCCGCTACAGCGCTTATCTGAATATGTACGATTATCTTGCAAGCGCACTTTATTCTGCCGACTTTGACCTTTACAGCGATGCATACTCCAAATTATCGGCAGGTGCCAAAAGTGAATTGAGAGCCTACAGTGCTTTTTTCGACAAATACCGAGATAACGCCGCCGCTGATATTTCCGATACTATGAATAACGCATACCTTGAAAGTCAAGGCACTGAGGGAGTACGCAGCTACGGCCTTGTTGTTGACCTTGCAGTTTCTTATTATCTCCACTGACATTTGCCCATTTTCTGAATAAATTGGTAATATACAGACCCATAGTTAAACCTGAGCTTTGTTACATAAAATCACCAAAACTCAACCTATACAGTGGTGTGTTTTGCACAACATTTCAGTGTTTGTAAAAAAAAAGCAAAAAGCACTTCCTTTTTGACGAAAAATCTGTTATAATAATGTGGATTATGGGACGCTATGCGTTTCCCACGTTTGATATTTGCCTTTTTGCCGCGCCGCGGCGTCTATATACTGCACAGCCCTTGGGGCTGTTTACTACTTTCGATATGAAAGGAAAACCTTTATGGATAAAATAATAGTCAGAGGAGGAGCCAGTCTGCACGGAAGCGTAGAGATCAGCGGAATGAAAAACGCAGCTCTGCCCATTATATACGCCTGCGTCCTCGTTGAGGATAAATGCGTTATCGAAAACGTTCCCGACGTGCGCGACGTTGCTCTCTCGTTGAATATACTCCGTGATATGGGTGCCAAGATCACAAAGCTTTCAAAAAATACCGTTGAGATCGACTGCACGGAGATCTCCTGTGGAATGTCTCATCCTGAGCTCGTTCGTAAGATCCGCGCATCCTACTACCTTCTCGGTAGTGAGTTCGGCCGCTTTGGCGAGGCTAAGGTTGCGTATCCCGGCGGATGTGACTTCGGCGGCCGTCCCATCGACCAGCATATCAAGGGCTTTGAGGCTCTCGGCGGCAAGGTCAAGGCTGATTGCGATAAGGTAGAGATCTCATCGGAATACGGCCCCAAGGGTACGAATATATTCTTTGATATCGTTACCGTTGGTGCAACCATCAACGTAATGCTTGCTGCAGCCCTTGCCGAGGGTACTACCATCATTGAAAATGCGGCCCGCGAGCCTCATATAGTTGACCTTGCAAACTTCCTTAATACCTGTGGCGCGCGTATCAGCGGTGCAGGTACGGACGTTATCAAGATCAAGGGAGTAAATTCTCTTCACGGCTGTACTTACGCTATAATCCCCGATATGATCGAGGCCGGCACCTATATGGTTGCGGCGGCGGCAACCGGCGGATGCGTAAAGCTCACAAATGTTATCCCGAAGCACCTTGAGTCCGTTTCCTCAAAGATCGAGGAGACAGGCGCCATAGTTGACGAGTATGACGATTCCGTTGTGGTAACAGGCCGCGACGTTATCAGAAAAGCAAACGTTAAAACTCATCCCTACCCCGGCTTCCCCACAGATATGCAGCCTCAGATGGCAGTTCTCCTTTGCCTTGCAAACGGAGTGAGCTACGTTTCCGAGGGCGTTTACGAAAAGCGCTTCCGCTACGTTGAGGAGCTTAAACGAATGGGAGCGTCCATTAAGGTTGACGGACGCACCGCAGTCATCGAAGGCGGTAAGCCTCTCCACGGAGCAGACGTTCGTGCGGTAGACCTGAGAGCGGGCGTTGCAATGATAATTGCAGCTCTTTGCGCTGAGGGTACTACGGAGATCTCCGATATCCACCTCATTGAGAGAGGATATGACGACGTTGTAGGAAAGCTCCGCGAAATGGGTGCAGATATTGAAAAGGTATCATATCCCGACTGATCGGGTTATAATATAAATAATACATTACATTTTAGAAAGGTATAATGCCATGGAAGTTACCAAGGAAACCATTATCGGCGACGTACTCGATTACGATATCGACACAGCACAGTTCTTTTTTGAAATAGGTATGCACTGCCTCGGTTGCCCTCACTCCAGAGGAGAAAGTATCGAAGCGGCTTGCGAGGTTCACGGAACCGACTGCGACGAGCTCGTTTCTAAGATCAACGAATTTCTTGCATCCAAGAACTAAAAAAAGCAAAAGGCAGTCGCAGGACTGCCTTTTGAGATATAAGGAACAAAATAATGTCAAACATACCCCTTCTTGACGACCGCCTTTCTCTTGCGGCGTCATTTGTGAGGGATGGAAGCGTGGTCGCCGATATCGGCACGGACCACGCTTATATCCCTATCTATCTTTTACTTACAAATAAATCAAAAAGCGCTATTGCTGCCGATATTAACGAGGGTCCCCTTGAGCGGGCAAGAATAAATGCGGCGCGGTACGGCATAAAAGAAGGAATAACCTTTTGCCTTGCCGACGGTCTTTCCACACTTCCCCTTTCCGATGCGGGAGTTACGGATATAGTCATCTGCGGTATGGGCGGCGAGCTTATCGCTTCCATTATCGACGCCTCCGATTACGTAAAGGATCCTGCCGTTCGCCTTATCCTGCAGCCTATGTCACAGCACGCGAAGCTGAGAAAGTATCTCAGCGAGTGCGGCTTTGATATTGTGGACGGAGGACTTTGCTCGGCACAGGACAAGCTTTACCAGTGCATAGTGGCAACATATACGGGTAAGCCCTACTCCCTTTCACAGGCGGAGCTTGAGCTGGGACGGGAAAACATTAACGCTGCCCCTACTCCGCTCTTTTCAGAGATGCTTGAGCGACTTATAAAAAAGACTCAGCGCGCAATAGAGGGCAGAAGGCTTGGAGGCCTTGACAGCGGGGAGCTTTGGCTTCTTCTTTCTCAGCTGAACGAAATAAAAAAGGATAAGATGATATGACAATACGTGATTTTTATGAAAAGCTTTCGGAGCTTTATCCCACATCCCTTTCCTCAAGCTGGGATAACGACGGCCTTATGTGCTGCCCCGATTCCAACCGCGAGGTAAAAAGGGTACTTGTATGCCTTGACGCTACAATGGAGGCTCTTGAATTTGCAAAGGAGGGCGGCTTTGATACGGTCCTCACCCATCATCCTCTGATATTCAAGGGGCTGAAGGCACTTAACGACGGTGACGTCGTGGGCAGACGGGTTCTTGCAGCAATGAGGGCAGGCATATCCGTTATATCCCTTCACACTCGCCTTGACGCAGGCGAGGGCGGAGTTAACGATACGCTCGCCCACCTTCTCGCTCTTTCCGACGTTACGGTGTTCGGCGACGATGATGATCCCACCCTCGGACGTGTGGGAAGCACCGATCTATCCGACCCCCGCGACTTTGCCAAAAGGATCAAGGAGGCAACGGGCGCTCCCTTCGTGTCATCGTATATCTGCCGTCCCATCAGCAGGGTCGCCGTAGTCGGCGGAGGCGGAGGCGATCTTATGGGAGATGCAAGGAGAGCCGGAGCCGACACTCTCGTTACGGGAGAGAGCGGATACAACAAGAGCCTTGACGCAGGCGAGGACGGAATGAATATATTTATTGCGGGCCACTACTACACCGAGGCTCCCGTTTGCAATATTCTGAAAAAGCTTGCAGAAGACATAGCAGGCGCATACTCGGAGATCTTCGAAAAGGCTCCCGATATCTGTTTCTGATAATTCTTATATTAAAAAGGTACTGCCGTATACGGCAGTACCTTTTTTATGTATTCGTCTTGAAATTAGGGTTTGACATTTGATGCACCGTTGTAGGGGAGGTTATTATCCTCCCGACTGCAAATGCAAGATAATATTGATGCTTACATCAGCAAATGAAACGAACAAATCAATTGTAGGGACCGACGTCCTCGACGGTCCTTTACAGACGCAACGCCTCGCTATAAATATCGTTTCGTTAATTAGGACCGTCGCAGGGGTTCCCCTGATGGAAGGACCCGCAAAGCGGGGGGATCCGTCCAGTGAGTTCACGAGATTTTGGGGGTTCCCGTCGAGGACGTCGGTCCCTACAATAAGGTCTACCGTTCCGCATACAAAATTACGATATTCTAAATTCCTCGCTATCGTTCTGAAAGTCGGGAGCAGCAAGCGGCTCCCCTACAACAACGCTGCTGCATTCTCCACGTCAAACCAAAAACTTGCTTACTTTCTTTTCCTTGGCGGGGGAAGCTCATCGTACATAGCGAAAAAGAGACTCTCAAGAAGCTCCCTTCGTTCAACATCCTCCACAAGGAGCATCTCCGACGTTCCTTCATAGGGGACCTCCCTCGGGGCTTCAGGCAAAAGCCTTACTGCCGCCGCAACCGGCTTTACAAGCAGCCTGTTATCATATATGCCGCCGACTATCTTTTCCTTGTAATAGATAATGTACTCACCCATCATCCTTCTGTACGTAACGTCCCTGAGCCCTGACAGCTGGTCTGAAATAAAGTCAAAATACTCTTTCGATGATGCCATAGTCTTTTCCCTATAGTATTTTTAGCTTAGTAATTGCTAAATAGTTGCTTCTGCCATATTTATTGGTGGTATTATAGTACACGATAAAAAAAGCAGACGGTTGATCGCAAGTTAATCGTCACAGGTATAAGTATGTGACAACTATTAACGATTCCGTCTGTAAACATTATACGGGAAACTTCAAGAAAAAGCAAGGAAAAAGTGCAAAAAAGCGCCTCAGAAGTTCCTGCCTATGTTATGTGCCTGAATTCGGTGAGCCTTTGAATGTAAGTTACACGAGAGAAGGATATACTACCCTACCGAAAACTGCCTGAAGCTCTTTTCAAAGATCGCTCCGAAACTCGTTTCGTCGCCTCGTCTCGGTCGGTCGGGGTATTTAAATTTTCAGCGAGTTCAGCGCCACGCCCTAAAAACACCACACTGTGGTGTTTTTGCGTCCCTACGGGATACGCACGGGCTTTCGATTCCAGTTAGAATTTGTTTCCACCAATAGAAAAAGAGGACGCAGAGCATCCTCTTTTTCTATTGGTGGAAACAACTGGAATCGAACCAGTGACCCCTTGCATGTCAAGCAAGTACTCTAACCAGCTGAGCTATGCTTCCATATTGCAGATATTATTATATATATTCCAGTCCCCTTTGTCAAGTGTTTGAATACAAATTCCAACAAACAGTAATCTGTTTGTTCC
>JAFQDC010000035.1 GCA_017416205.1 Clostridia bacterium
ATTCTTCTCTCATAGTTTCTACTCTATTTTCTTTCCAAGGCATTTTCCGTCTCCTTTCGACTTCTTTATGCCTTTTATTTTACCATATAGTTGTAAACTATGTCCCTTCACATTCTGTAAACTATGTTACTACACTAAACAGCTTGCCGCTCCCGCGCATCGTACAAGAACATTGCTATTTTTTGTTCCACCTTCACACAAAACACGTTGCAAAATTGTACAGAATGAAGAATGTTCAATAATCATTCAAACTCTATTGACAATCACGTGACCGTGTGATATAATCAAATCAACCTAAAAGGGTGGTGATAATATGTCTACACGGTTGCCGGGAACCACCATTGAGGTTTCCGAAATAAAAAGATCCTGTTCCCGTATAATGTTTGACGGGATATTTGCCGCAGGCGGTATAACTCTTTCGCAGGTCTCGGTAATGACTGACCTCGAGCCCCACGTAATACAGAACTGGGTAAAAAGAGGCTTCGTTTCCTCACCCAAAAACCGTCAGTATTCCAAAAGTCAGTTCGCAAGAATAGTAGTTATCAATATGCTGAGAGAGTCCTTGCAGCTGGACAGCATTTGCAGTCTTTTATCACATATAAACGGAGATCTGAAGGATCGGAGCGACGACCTGATAGATGACTGTGAGCTTTATCACAAGTACGTTGATATGCTGTCGGATACGGATAAGGGAAGAATAGACAAGGCGGCAGTGAGAGAAGCGGCAAAAAAAGCCGCGGAGGACTATTGCGAGCCTGTACCGGGAGCGCGCGAGCGACTTTGCAGAGTGCTTCAGGTGATGACATTCGCGCATTATGCGTCAAGATGCAAAAAAAATGCCGAGGAAATTCTGTCGGCAATAGATTGATTGGGGGAATATATATATGATAGACTGGTGGAATTCGCTTAGTGTTGCGGCGCAGGTGTTTGCCTGCATTGCCGTTCCCGCATCTCTTGTGCTGCTTATTCAGACGGTGCTTATGCTTATAGGCATCGGCAGTGAGGGAGGGGACGGAGACGGAGGTGCTTTTTCTCAGATGTTTTCCTTCGGCGAGGCTGAGGGAGATACAGAGATGCCCGATGAGATTCCCGACGGAGACGTTGATCCTGCAGGTCTCGATGCTCTCCGTATCTTCACCGTGAGAGGGATCATTGCCTTTCTTGTTGTCTTCGGCTGGGTAGGATTTGTTATGACCGAGGCCGGCGTGAAGCTGTTTATATCTATCCCCGTTGCCTTCGTGTGCGGCTTTGCCATGATGCTTCTTCTCGCATTCCTTATGAATGCGGTGATGAAGCTTAGAAACGAAGGAAATCTTGATAACAGAAACGCCCTCGGCGTTGCAGGCAAGGTATATCTTACCATCCCCGCAAAAAGGCAGGGAGAGGGCAAGGTCAATATCATGCTTCAGGGCTCATACGTTGAAAGAGATGCCGTGACCGATGCTGATGAGGATATCCCTACGGGCAGTGAGGTCGTTGTCACCGGCATCAGCGGACAGACCACTCTTGTAGTAATGAAAAAATAAATAAAAATATATTTTGGAGGTAATTTTATGGAACCCGGAATGATCATCTTAATTTGCGCTGTTGTGCTTGTAGTTCTGTCATTCATAATATGGCTGTGCTCAAGGTATAAGAAGTGCCCTTCCGATAAGATCATGGTAATTTACGGTTCTATCGGCAAGAACAAGGACGGCACAAACAGAAGCGCCAAATGTATCCACGGCGGCGCGGAATTTGTAGTTCCCGTATTTCAGTCATATCAGTTCCTTGATCTGACACCCATTTCCATTCAGGTAGACTTAAAGAACGCCCTTTCAAGACAGAATATCCGAATCGACGTTCCCTCAAGATTTACCGTAGGTATCTCAACTGAGCCCGGCGTTATGCAGAATGCGGCTGAGCGCCTTCTCGGCCTGAAGCTTTCCGAGATACAGGAGCTTTCCAAGGATATTATTTTCGGCCAGCTCCGTCTTATCATTGCAACAATGGATATCGAGGAGATCAATACAGACCGCGATAAGTTCTTGGCGGCAGTAAGCTCAAACGTTGAGTCTGAGCTTAAGAAGATCGGTCTTCGCCTTATCAACGTAAACGTAACGGATATCAGCGATGAATCCGGATATATTGCGGCTCTCGGTAAGGAAGCGGCGGCAAAGGCTATCAACGATGCAAAGAAGAGCGTTGCCGAGCAGGAGAGAGAGGGCTCCATCGGTGAAGCTAACGCTCATATGGAGCAGAGGATCAAGGTATCCGAGGCAAACTCCATTGCGATCCAGGGTGAAAACGAGGCTAAGATGAAGATCGCTATGTCTGAGGCGGCTCTTAAGGAAAAAGAGGCTGAGGCTCAGAAGATAGCAACAACTGCAGAAAAGATCCAGGCGGCAAAGGCACTTGAAGAATCCTACGCGGCAGAGCAGGCGGCTGAGGAAGCCCGTCGCTCCCGTGAGCAGGCAACTCTTGAAGCGGACATCATCGTACATACAGAGGCAAAGAAGCGTCAGCTTGAGCTTGAGGCTGAGGCCGAGGCTGAGCAGATCCGCAGAAGAGCAAAGGGTGAGGCTGATGCTATCTACTCTAAGATGGAGGCTGAGGCGCGAGGCGTTGAGGAGATCCTCAAAAAGCAGGCGGCGGGCTTTGCTGAGATCGTGAAGTCTGCAGGCGGCGACTCCGAGGCGGCTCTCAAGCTCCTCATTGCAGATAAGCTTGAAGACCTTATGCGTATTCAGGTTGATGCCGTTAAGAACATCAAGATCGATAAGGTCACCGTTTGGGATAACGGCCAGAACAAGGACGGAAAGAATGCAACTGCAGGCTTTATCTCCGGTATGATGCAGTCCGTTCCCCCTCTTGAAGAGGTGTTCTCCCTTGCAGGCATGCAGCTTCCCGAGATCCTCGGAAAGAAGGTTCCAGAAAACGATTCCTTCACAATGGGAAACGACAGTAAAGCTGAATAAACGAAAAAATACACCCTTTAGTAGGTTGGTCTTAGGGATAATCCCAACCTACAATGAAATAGATTTGCGATGCAAATCTGTGATATTGGTCTTTCGACGAGTGATATAGGCTTTGCCTATGATATATTTTCTTCGAAAATATTAATGAAAAAAACTACCCGCTGCGATTGCAACGGGTAGTTTTTATTCCTCAACATGCCCTTCGGGCATATATCACATTGCGTTAGCAATATATCACATTTCCCTCGGGAAATATATCACTTTCCCGCAAGGGAAAATATCAC
>JAFQDC010000036.1 GCA_017416205.1 Clostridia bacterium
CTAAAACATAAACTAAAACTCTAACTCTAACTAAAACACACACAGAAACATACGCCGTTGGCGCTCCTTTTGAGGGTGAGTGTCTGAAAAGGAGTGTGTTGCAAAAATGAGATATGAAGAGAATGAGGGGAGAGAAGATCCTTTCTTTGTGATATTATCAGGAAAAAAAGAAAGAGAGAGAAAAAATGGCAAGAAAAGAAGGGATATATTTCTATCGGGACTGGATCGCACCCTTTGAAATGCTTTCCGACAGCGAGAGAGGAAGGCTCGTTCTCGCAATGATGAAGTATGCAATGGAGGGAGAACAGCCTCCGCAGTTTGAGGGAAGCGCAAAAATGGCGGCAATGTTCCTGTTTCCTCAGCTTGACAGAAGCATGATCTGTCGGGAAAACGGAAAGAAGGGAGCGGAGGTGACGAACGCGGAGTATAAGGCAGCATCTCCCTGCGAGCCGAAGAAGAAAGAGAGAGAGGAGATAGCGGAGAAAAAGGAAATAAGGGAGAGAGAGGATCGCTTTGAAGAATTCTGGGGAGAATATCCGAAGAAAACGGGAAAGGCGGAGGCAAGGCAGAACTTTTCAAAGATCGCGCCCGACGACAGGCTCTTTCAAAGGATGATGGATGCCGTAAAGGCGCAGAAAAGGACGCGGCAATGGCAAAGCGAGGGAGGCAGATTTATTCCCGCTCCCGCCCTGTGGCTGTCACGGGGTCAATGGGAGGACGAGGTTTGCGAGGCTCCCCCTGAGAGTGAGAAAAAGGGAAGCTTCGATACGGACGACTTTTTCAACGATGCCCTGAGACGCTCCTATGGAGACGAGCTTTACGAGCAGATCTTCGGGGCGGGATAAGAGGGTGAACAGACGCAGAAGCTTTTTTGAAAAAAGCTTCCGCACCTTCAAAAAACTTCAAAAACAATTAATTATATTGCAATTATTTTATAATGGATGTATAATATTATATTACCATAAAAAGGAGGGGCTCAAACTTGAACGAGATAATATACCAAAGCATAAAAACAAAAGAGCTCACCCTTGACCGGCGAGAGGCAGCAAACAGACTGAGAGTCCCCCGCGATTTTGATATGTCTGTTGCAGATGAATATAAAACGCAGCTCGAATCGGTAATAGATTGCAAAATGGCAGCAGCCAGAGTCCCCGTGGAGCGCTTTGGCGACAAAATGCTCATGGGAGAGATAGAGACTGACAGCAAGGATCTTGAAAGGTGCCTTGGCGATTCACGGGAAGTATTCATTTTTGCAGTAACCTTGGGGTCAAGCGTTGACAGACTCCTTTTGAAGTATTCAAGGATATCCCCCGCAGGAGCGTTTATGGCGGATGCGGTGGCAAACGCATATGCTGAGGCGGCGGCAGACCGTGTGCAGGAGATACTCGACGGTATAGAAAAAACGAAAAATCGCTTTTCCCCCGGATACGGAGACCTTCCTCTTGAAATACAACCGAAGATACTTGAAGCAGTAAATGCAGGGAAGCTCCTCGGCGTGACTCTGACCGACTCACTGCTTATGAAACCTCAAAAAACAATAACAGCCGTAGCAGGCATAAACAGAGAATGATATGAAAAAAGACATAAGAGAATTAATAAGAGAAAAAAGAATATTTCTTGACGGAGGAACCGGCACGGTCCTTCAGTCCATGGGCCTTTCAGTAGGTGTGGCTCCCGAATCGTGGAATCTGACAAACCCCGAAAAGGTGGAAGCCCTTCACCGCGCATATTTCGAGGCAGGCAGTAATATTGTTTGCACCAATACCTTCGGCGTTAATTCCATGAAATATGAGAATTATGAGGAATATATCGCCGCGGCAATAAGTGCGGCAAAGGCGGCAACCGACGGAAAAGACGACAGATACGTAGCCTTTGATATGGGCCCTACGGGAAAGCTTCTCAGCCCTCTTGGAGACCTTTCCTTTGAGAGAGCAGTCGAGATCTTTTCCGATAACGCCCGCCTTGCAAAAAAGTACGGCGCAGACCTCGTACTCATTGAGACAATGAACGACAGCTACGAAACAAAGGCGGCTCTTCTTGCGGTAAAGGAATGCACAGATCTTCCCGTGTTCGTCACAAACGTGTACGATGCAACGATGAAGACTATGACAGGCTCGTCCCCCGAGGCAATGATCGCCCTTCTTGAGGGAATGGGAGCGGACGCTGTCGGAATGAACTGCTCCCTCGGTCCCGATAAGATGATCCCCATTATGGAGAGATTCAGTCTTTATAGCTCACTCCCCGTAATAGTAAAGCCCAATGCAGGCCTTCCCGTTACGAGAAACGGCGTGACCGGGTACGATATAGACGCTGTGGGTTTTGCAGGCTATATGGAAAAGCTTTGCCGGATGGGTGCGTCAATTGTGGGCGGCTGCTGCGGAACAACTCCCGAGTATATCAGAAAGACCGCAGAAAGAGTAAAGGATATCCCTTTTGTTTGTCCGGAGAAAAAGAACAAAACCCTCATATCCTCCTATACCCATACGGTAACGGTAGGAGACGATCCCGTCCTTATCGGTGAGCGCATCAACCCTACGGGAAAGAAAAAGGTCAAGGAGGCACTCCGTGAAAACGACCTTTCCTACCTCCTTTCCGAGGCGGTAGGTCAGGCAGAGAAGGGAGCCCATATCCTTGACGTAAACGTGGGCCTTCCCGATATCGACGAGGCGGCAATGATGGTGTCCTGCGTAAAGGAGATCCAGGCGGTAACGGATCTTCCTTTGCAGATAGATACCACTAATAAGGAAGCCCTCGGCGCGGCTCTGAGAATATATAACGGTAAAGCTCTCATAAACTCCGTGAACGGAGAAGAGGAGAGCATGAAAAAGGTGTTCCCCCTTGCAAAGAAGTACGGCGGCGCCGTTATCGCTCTCACAATGGATGAAAACGGTATACCCGAAACCGCAGAGGAAAGAGTAGCTGTTGCAGAAAAAATAATTGCCGCAGCCAAAGAGTACGGTATAGATAAGAAGGAGATCATCGTAGACCCCTTGGCCCTTACCGTATCCTCAAATAAGGACAGCGCAAAGATAACCCTTGAAACCATAAAGCGCCTTCGCAAGAAGGGAATATATACAAGCCTTGGCGTTTCAAATATATCCTTCGGCCTTCCCGAGAGGGATAAGATAAACTCCGCATTCTTCACAGAGGCCTTGAAATGCGGCCTTAATATGGCAATAATGAATCCCTATTCCGATGCAATGATGGATAGCTACCACGCCTTCAGAGTCCTTGAAGGTCTTGACGAGGGATGCCGCGATTATATTGCATATGCAAACAGCGCCAAAAAGCCTGAGATCGCTACCGTGCAAAAGGAGATAACTCTGAGAGGTGCAATAGCCTCGGGAATGGTAAAGGAAGCGGGAGAGGTAGCAGAGAAGCTTCTTTCGGATACCGCTCCAACTGCAGTAATAGACGAGCATATTATCCCCGCCCTCAGTGAGGTAGGCCGTGCATTTGAAGAGGGCAGAGCGTTTCTCCCTCAGCTTCTAATGAGCGCCGAAAGCGCAACACGTGCCTTTGATGCAGTTAAAGAAAAGCTGCCTAAAGGAAGCGCTGAAAAGGGAAGCGTGATACTTGCAACGGTCAAGGGCGATATCCACGATATCGGAAAGAATATAGTAAAGGTCCTCCTTGAAAGCTACGGCTTTAAGGTCATAGACCTTGGACGGGACGTGGCACCCGAAAAGGTACTTGAAAAGGCTAAGGCAACGGGATGCCGTCTTATTGGCCTTTCTGCCCTTATGACTACCACAGTCCCCGCAATGGAGGAGACTATCGCGCTTATTCACAGAGAGCTTCCCGAGGCAAAGGTAATAGTCGGCGGAGCAGTCCTCACGCCCGAGTACGCCGAAAGCATCAAGGCGGATAAGTATTGCAAGGATGCAATGGAGGCTGTGGCGTATGCAAAAGAGTTTTATAGAGAGGAAAGATCATGACAGAGAAAAACACAAAGGTAATAACCTGGAAAAATTGCCTTAAAGTGGGAGTCAGCGCATTCGTGCTGTTCCTTTGTATATACTACTGGAAGGGAATATCGGGAATAGCAGGGTCAATAATCGGCGCGCTTGCGCCTGTGTTTATTGGCTTTGCCATAGCATACGTTCTCAATATCCTTATGACCTTTTATGAGAGACATTATTTCACAAAGAGCAAAAAGAAGCTTGTTAAACTGTCCCGCCGCCCCGTGTGCCTTACGGGAGCATTCCTGACGTTGGCGGGAATAATCGCCCTTATAGTGATCCTCGTAGTCCCCGAGCTTGTATCCTGCGTGAAGTTCCTCGTTTCGGAAATACCTCCCCTTATTGAAAGGATCTTGAAAACTGAGTTTGTCCGTGAAAATCTCCCGAAGGATATCCTTTCAAAGCTTTCGGGGATTGACTGGATGAGCTATATCTCAAAGTTTATAGATACCGTAGGCTCGGGACTCGGAAACGCCCTCGGCGCTGTGGTAAGCGCCGTGACCTCTGCCGTGTCCGTTATAGTAACGGCTCTTCTCAGTATCATCTTTTCTCTGTACCTCCTTGCAGGAAAGGATAAGCTTTGCGAGCAGTCAAAGCGCCTTTGCAAGAGCTACGTTCCCGAGAAGGCAACTGACAGGCTTTCCTATACCGTAAAGGTCTTTGACGAGTGCTTCCATAACTATATCGTCGGTCAGTGCACAGAGGCAGTTATCCTCGGCGTGCTCTGTACTCTCGGAATGCTCATATTCCGCTTTCCCTATGCTCCAATGATAGGAGCTCTTGTTGGCTTCACAGCCCTTATACCCGTTGCGGGAGCCTATATCGGCGCGGGAGTGGGAGCCGTAATGATGCTGACGGAGTCACCCCTCAAAGCCTTGCTGTTTCTCGTATTTATAATTGTCCTTCAGCAGCTTGAAGGAAACCTTATATATCCCAAGGTGGTGGGCGACAGCGTAGGTCTTCCCGCAGTATGGGTCCTTGTGGCAGTTACCGTTGGCGGCGGCCTTTTCGGAGTTGTCGGAATGCTCCTCGGCGTTCCCCTTGCCGCAGGAATCTACCGCCTTGTCAGCGAGGACGTAAAGAAAAGGGAAGCGCAGAAAGAAGTAATAACAGAAGAATAATAGGAAAAAACTGTTGCGAGAAATCGCAACAGTTTTTTTGTGATTCTATGCCGTAGGGGCGTCACTTTGTGCGCCCGACTGCAAATAATAAACACCCCTCCCGAAGGAGGGGTGTAATACCAAAACGAGCTGTGAAACAGAGGTATAATTTATCCTATGATAATAGCTTTGAATCTATTTTAATACTCTACATCATTCATAAGTCTGCAAGCCCCTTAGCATCATATAATCAATTTGTATTATATTGTGTTGCCTGTATATTGAACATTTCCGCATATTTCCCGTCTATTGAAATCAAATGCTCATGTGATCCGAACTCAGCAACCTCTCCGTTTTCAAGATAGTATATAACATCTGCACCCTTTGATGTTGATAATCTGTGCGATATAATTATTACGGTTTTATCAGCTGCAATGCTCAGAATAAGGCTGTTGATCTCATATTCCGCCACCGGATCCAAAGCGCTTGAAGCTTCGTCAAATATCAAAATATTACTGTTTTTTGCCAAAGCGCGCGCAATCGCTATTTTTTGCTCTTCTCCGCCGGAGAACACAATACCGTTTTCATCAAAATCTCTTGATACCTCTGTATAAATTCCCTTTTCATAAGACATAACTTTATCATACAAGCCGACCTTTTTCAGAGCATCATAAACTATTTCTTCGTCATCCTTATTTTCGACACTTCTCATCAGTACATTTTCAGCGACCGATATTCTGAATAGCTTAAAATCCTGAAAAACAGTAGCAAACTGTTCTCTGTATTTATCTGCGGAATAATTGCCGATAGGAATATTGTTTTGCAAAATTTCGCCGTTCTGAGGCTCGTACAGATGCATGAGCAGTTTAACTAAAGTTGACTTACCTGCACCGTTTCTGCCAACAATAGCTATTTTTTGATTATGCTCTATATTCATAAAAATATTCTTTAGAACATAAATATCATTCCCAGTATATTGGAAAGAAAGATTATCAATTGATATATTTATATCTCTTTCTGGCGTTAAACCGTCATTCGAGCCTTGGATACTTTTTTTCATATTTAAAAAATCTTTTAAATTATCAATGAATAGACAATGCTCGTTCATTTTAGGTGCGATTTGAATTATTCTTCGTATATATCCCTCAGCGGTTCTTACTGCATTATACATCGAAACGAAATCCCCTATTAACAAAGTACCTGCAACAACTATTCTATATATCAAGTATATATATGGTATATACATTACTACTCCTATTTGATTAAATGTTTCCCAAACACCCATTCCAAAGCGTTTAATACCATATTTGTGATTAGTTTTTTCTAATCTGTCCATCGATAAATCATATCGATTAAGCAATACTTCATATACTTTAGTCATTCTAAATTCTTTAGCATATTCCTTTTCTTTTAATACTTGTTTATAGTAATTTACCTTTCTATTTTCTAAAGCAACATCATTAGTAAAATTATAATTAAACTTATTTCTTAAGAAGCTGAGCGGTAAAGTTAATACAACAGGTGCTACAGAAAAAACTATCAAAAGCGGATCCATTGTTAATAGCAGTGTAACTAAACTGATAATAACAGTTATCGAGGATATTAAGCTGGTTAAATCGCCCCATACTCCTGTAGCTCGCCCGGTTGTTTCATTTATAGCTTTTGCATATTTGTTGTAAAACTCAGGATTATCGTAGTTTTCCAAATCAATTTCAATTGATTTGGAAAAAATCAGTTTGTCAAAATATTTAGATAACCGAATGTTTACTTTTTGTAAATAAACATTATTATACCAGTCTAACAAGCAAAAAGCTAAGAATACACCCAACAACGTTACACTCACTACCAATAGCAATTGATAAAAAGATATCCCGGTTTGTATCCCGTTAATAATATATCTAAATAGGTATACGCTGATTACTATTTCAATAAATCCTTGGATAATAGTTACAAAAAATGAAGATATTACATACCCCGGTGCAGCTTTCCATAAATGGCCAAGCATAAAACCTAAGTTAGTTATTTTTGCATTTTTCATAAATTCATGTATAATTAAAACCAGCCAGAAAGGGGGCGGTTTTAACCATTCCTTCCTTCTTTAAGATAGTTATATTTGCAGGAGTAATCTTTCTCTTTACGGCAAGAGAATCTTTAGCATTAAGCTGACCGTCATCGTTCATATCAACTGCAAGTCGTAGTTTACCGTTTTTGGTTTGGTATCATCTGCAAAAACAGTTACAGTACTAAGAATGAGCATTGAAACAACCAATATAATGGAGATAATCTTCTTCATAATAACACCTCATTTTAAAATTACAAAAAACGTTTCACTGCCGTTTTGGTATTAACCTTCGGTTGCTGATAGGATTCTTGAGTAAAGGAGCAAGGCCTCCATAATTGCTCCTCGCATCATTGGATAATTGCCCATAAGCATAACCTCTGACTTGATAATAGCAAAACCCAAAGAGACGGTCAAGCATACAGGCAAGTAAGTATCGAATTTGGCAAGTACGGTATTTTTTGCCTTGTATTTCAGCTTTGATTTTGTATGTATATGTGTTATAATTAGGTAACAAGAAGTGAAAGGATATGCTCTATGATAAAGATCGGCATTTGCGATGATGAAAAAATATATTCCGAAGAGATAGGCTCCTACATATCCGACATTCTTAAAAGGAGTGGCGTGGAGTCAAGGATATACAAATATACAGATCCAAAAGCTCTTTTGGATGAGGCAAGGGAAAAGCCCTTTGACGTGCTTTTTCTTGATATCGATATGCCGCTCCTTTCAGGATTCGATATATCACGCACAGTCAGAGAGATATCCCCCCGGTC
>JAFQDC010000037.1 GCA_017416205.1 Clostridia bacterium
ATTCTTCTCTCATAGTTTCTACTCTATTTTCTTTCCAAGGCATTTTCCGTCTCCTTTCGACTTCTTTATGCCTTTTATTTTACCATATAGTTGTAAACTATGTCCCTTCACATTCTGTAAACTATGTTACTACACTAAACACATGGGTCGTCCGTAGGAAAACAGAAAATATAGAATAAAGAACAGGAATAAAAAAATGACAAAAACAGCCTTTATAGCAATAGTAGGACGCCCTAACGTTGGTAAATCAACCCTTATGAACGCGCTTCTCGGTGAGAAGATAGCAATAGTATCCTCAAAGCCTCAGACAACGAGAAACCGTATTATGGGCATTCTCACAGAGGGTGAAAACCAGTTTGTTTTTCTCGATACTCCCGGCATCCATAAGGCAAAGACAAAGCTTGGCTCTTATATGATGAAGAGCGTGCGCTCTTCGCTCGGAACTGCGGATGCGGTTATTCTCATTGCCGATGCGGGAAAGGCTCCCGGAGACGTGGAGAAGAGCATTTGTGAAAAGGTGAAGCAGGACGAGATCCCCGCAATGCTGGTACTTAATAAGATAGACCTTGTTGACCGCGCACAGATCGCAGAGACTATCGCTCAGTATGCGGCACTTTATAATTTTGATGCAGTTGTTCCCGTAAGCGCTCTTAAGGAAAAGAATCTTTCCGACGTAATGGAGGAGGCTGAAAAGTTCCTCTATGAGGGCGAGTGGTTCTTTGAGGAGGATATGATAACGGATCAGCCCGAAAAGCAGATCGCGGCTGAGATCATCCGTGAAAAGATGCTTCGCACACTTTCCCGCGAGATCCCCCATGGCTCAGCAGTAGTTATCGAAGAGTTTAAGGAAGAGGCTGATCTTCTTTCTATCCGCGCTGAGATATACTGTGAAAAGGAATCACATAAGGGAATCATCGTAGGTAAGGGCGGCGAGATGCTGAAAAGGATCGGATCATATGCCAGAGAGGATCTTGAGGCATTCTTCGGTATGAAGGTGTATCTTAATCTTTGGGTAAAGGTTAAGGAGAAGTGGCGCGACAGCGACTTCAATCTCAATAACTTTGGCTTTAATCCTAAGGATCTTGACTGATGGAGAGAGTAACTGTCAGAGGGCTTAACGTCCGCGAAACAGAGACAGGGGATTATGATAAGATAATAACCCTGGTAACTGCTGAGTACGGAAAAATGACGGTAACGGCAAAGGGAGTGAAAAGCCTTAAAAACAAGAATATGCCTGCCTGTCAGCCCTTTGCATATTCCAACTACGTGCTGAAAAAATCCAAAAAGTTCTGGTACGTGGAGGAAGCCGAGACTATAGAGATATTCTACGGTCTTCGTGAGGATCTTGATAAGTTTTCCCTGGCGGCATATATATGCGATGTGCTTTGTGACGTTTCAATAGAAAATGCCCCTGACCCCGAAATGCTCCGCCTGACACTCAATTCTCTTTATGCCACTGCAAACAGAGGCAGAGAGGAGCTTTCAAAGATCAAAGCGGCATTTGAGATAAGAGCTGCGGCTACTATCGGTTTTTTGCCCGTTCTTTCTGAGTGTGACATGTGCGGCTGCGACGTTAAGGCTGACGTATATCTTGACGTTATGAACGGAAGGCTTTTGTGTCCCGACTGCAAGCCGCGGGCAGAAAAGGAAGAGGCGATGATAGAGGGCACGGCAAGGCTGTATTTTATAATAACCCTGCCGGTGCTTATGGCTATGAGATATATAATATCCTGTCCTCAGGAAAAGCTCCTTGGCTTCAGCCTTTCGGAGGATGATATGTATATACTTTCAAAGGTATGCGAGGCATATCTTATAAATCACCTTGAACATACTTTTACAACACTTGAATTTTATAAATCTATTCTTATATGAACGAAAAATATCTGTATACACTTGAATTTAATAAGATCAGAGAGCTTCTTGCCAAAAAGGCTCTCACCGAGGGAGCGCGGGAGATGTGCCTTGCCCTCACTCCTTCGGATGACGTAGACGAGGTTCGCCTTCGCCAGACGAGAACTCAGGACGCAAAGCGCCTGTCAGGCCAGAAGGGAAATCCCTCCTTCGGCTCTGTAAAGGACGTGACCGCGGCCCTTGAGCGCGCAGATAAGGGAGCAACCCTTTCAACGAGAGAGCTTCTTGACTGTGCAAACGTTCTCAGAACGGCGAGAGGTCTTCTTGAGTATATAAAGAGTGACCGCAAGTTTGAAACGAGCCTTGATGAAATATTTATGCGCCTGTCTGTTCATAAAAAGCAGGAGGATGCAATATATAAGGCCATAATATCTGAGGATATGATCGCAGATGAGGCAAGTCCCGCACTGGCAGAGATCAGACATAAAAAGCGCCGCACCAATGCGAAGATCGCAGATCTTATGCAGAAGTATACTCAGGGAGGCTCTTTTTCAAAGTATCTCCAGGAGAATATCGTAACTACCCGAGGCGGCAGATTTGTAATTCCCGTAAAAGCAGAGTACCGTAATGAGGTTAAGGGTCTTGTTCACGATACAAGTGCTTCGGGCGCTACGCTGTTTATTGAGCCCATGAGCGTTGTTGAAGCAAATAATGAGCTTCGCGAGCTTGAAAGCCGAGAAGAGTTTGAGATCGACCGCATCCTCTTTGAGCTTTCTCAGGAGATTGCTAAGATATCCGGACTTATACGACTTGATTATTCTAATATCACCCTTCTTGCATTCTGTTTTGCGGCATCCGATCTTGCTTATGCAATGGATGCTACAGAGCCTGAAATAAAAGAGAAGGGAGTAGTAAGGCTTGAAAAGTGCCGTCATCCTCTTATTGCTGACGGTAAGGCCGTTCCCGTAACACTTGAGGTGGGCGGAGAATGGCAGATGCTTGTAATCACAGGTCCCAATACAGGCGGTAAGACTGTGTCTCTTAAGACTCTCGGCCTTTTCTCCCTTATGGCGCAGTCGGGCCTTCAGCTTCCCTGTGAAAAGGCGACGGTAAGAGTGTTTGACGAAATATTCTCGGATATAGGTGACGAGCAGTCTATCGAGCAGTCCCTTTCCACGTTCTCGTCCCATATGGTGGGTATCGTTAATATCTTAAATGATATGACAGACCGATCCCTTGTGCTTTTTGATGAGCTTGGTTCGGGAACAGACCCAGTAGAGGGAGCCGCCCTTGCAATGTCTATCCTTCAGGAGGTAATGGAAAGAGGAGCGCTTTGCGCTGCAACAACTCACTACGCAGAGCTCAAGGCTTATGCCCTTGAAACTGACGGCATTTGTAACGCTTCCTGTGAATTTAACGTTGAGACCTTGAAGCCTACCTATAAGCTTATAATCGGCACTCCCGGTAAGTCAAATGCTTTTGCAATATCCAAAAAACTTGGACTTCCCAAGAGTATAGTAGACAGAGCAAAGGGATACGTTGATACGGGCAGCCGCAGCTTTGAGGCTGTTATCGAAAAGCTTGAAGCGGAGCGCTCAAGGCTTGAAAGAGAAAAGGAAAAGGAAAGAGCACTTCGTATTGAATTTGAGGAGTTTAAGAAAAAGGCAGAGGCCGAGCTTCAGAAAAAGCTTGGCACTGCAGAGGCCGAGGCTGAGGATGCAAGAAAAAAGGCTCGTCAGATAATAGACTCCGCAAGAGCAACCAGCGACTATATAATGAAGCAGCTTGACGAGGCAAAAAAGGCAAAGGACGCTGAAAACTTCGGTGAAAGAATAGCTCAGTCAAAGAAGAATATCAAAAACGAAGTAAAGAATTATCGTCTTTCCAATGAAAAAGAGGATGACGGCGACGACGGATACGTTCTTCCACGAGAGCTTAAAAAGGGCGACGACGTTGTTCACCGCACTCTCGGTACAACAGGTACTCTTCTTGAAGACCCCGACAAAAAGGGCAACGTTACCGTTCAGATGGGTATTCTTAAAACAAAGCTGAATGTATCTCAACTGAAGCTTGTTGAAAGCACTACTATAACCCAAAATGGCAAAAAGTCTCCCGCATCGACGTACCGACAGGCCGTATCAAAGACCTTTAAGCCTGAGCTTGATGTTCGCGGAATGATAGGTGATGATGCTTGCTTTATGGTGGACAGGTATCTTGACGACGCGTATATTGCACAGATATACTCCGTAACGGTCATTCACGGAAAGGGAACAGGTGCCCTCAGACAGGCCATCTGGAACTTTATCAAGAAGGATAAGAGAGTAGCATCATACCGCGCAGGTCAGTACGGTGAGGGCGACTATGGAGTCACCGTGATCGAGCTTAAACATAAATGATAAAAAGGCAGTAAAATGAACCGGCTCATTTTACTGCCTTTAATTGCTCACTGCAGAAAACCACCTGCTGTGCAGGTGGAAAAAACAGCTTCCAGCGAGGGGAGAAGTAGACAAGAAAAAAACTCCTTGTTAAAATAGAAGTGGTTTGCCGACCACACAACTACAAAACAAGGAGGTCTTATCG
>JAFQDC010000038.1 GCA_017416205.1 Clostridia bacterium
CTCTTACACAGCTTACAAACTCCAAGAACGTAATTCTTCCCGCTCTCGGCGGTGAAGTAGTTCACTTCGATGCAGTTGCTCCTTCTTGCCATTACGATGGTAACATCGAGTACTGGTTCTGCGCTGACTGTGAGCAGTACTGGGCTGACGAGGCTCTTACACAGCTTACAAACTCCAAGAACGTAATTCTTCCCGCTCTCGGCGGTGAGCTCGTTCACTTCGACGCAATCGCTCCTGCTTGCCACTACAATGGTAACATCGAGTACTGGTTCTGTGCTGAGTGTGAGCAGTACTGGGCTGATGAGGCTCTTACACAGCTTACAAACTCCAAGAACGTAATCCTTCCCGCAGTTGGCGGTGAGGTTGTTCACTTCGACGCAATCGCTCCTGCTTGCCACTACAACGGTAACATCGAGTACTGGTTCTGCGCTGAGTGTGAGCAGTTCTGGGCTGATGAGGCTCTTACACAGCTTACAAACTCCAAGAACGTAGTTCTTCCTGCTACATGCTCTGAGAACGTTGTTCACTTCGATGCAGTAGAGCCCGGTTGCCACTACAATGGTAACATCGAGTACTGGTACTGCCCTGATTGCGATCAGTTCTTCGCAGACGAGGCACATACTCAGATCACTAACGCTCTTAGCGTAGTTCTTCCTGCTACAGGTTCTGAGAACCTCAAGCACGTAGAGGCTGTTGCTCCTACATGCACAGAGGATGGTAACGTTGAGTACTGGTTCTGCGCTGATTGTGAGCAGTTCTGGGCTGACGAGGCTCTTACACAGCTTACAAACTCCAAGAACGTTGTTGTTCCTGCTACAGGCCATAACTTCGTTGATGGTGAGTGTGACTGCGGTGAAACTGACGGTACAGTTGAGCCCTCCAAGCCTACAGGCGATAACATGATGTGGATCATCATCGCTCTCGCAGTAGTAGCTATGGGTTCTGTTGCAATCGTAGTTATCAGAAGAAGAAGAAACGCTCAGTAATTGAGTATTGATTCTTAATAAAAATTGCGGACAGCTTCGGCTGTCCGCTTTTTTTGTTTTCGTTCGTATTCAGTTTGCCTGCGGACTTTAGCCAACCCATTTTTTCAAAAGTTTTTGGGGGCGTGGGGCTTTTTTCAAAAAGCCTCCCACATATATCCCCTCTTCAACCCCCAAATCGCGTGTTAAGTGAAATGAACAAAACAAAAGCACCTTCGAGCTCGAAGGTGCTTTGTATGTCATTAGTTACTAACTGCTTTTTCTTTAAGCTTTAAGGTGGGTGCTGCGCCTTTTTCGATGCAGCGCTTGGTGATACGCACTTCGCGGATATCATCCCTTGAAGGGATGTCAAACATGATCTGCGTCATATGCTCCTCAATGATGGATCTGAGTCCGCGGGCGCCGGTGTTTCTCTCTATTGCAAGATGTGCAATAGCCTTTAGGGCATCCTTTTCGAACGTAAGCTTAACGCCGTCAAGCTCAAAAAGCTTTGTGTATTGCTTTGTGAGGGAGTTCTTTGGCTCCTTGAGTATTTTTACGAGTGCATCCTCGCATCCTCGTCAAGATTTTCAAGACCTACAATGACGGGCAGACGGCCCACAAGCTCGGGAATAAGACCAAACTTTACGATATCGTGAGCAGTAACGTCCTTAAAGATATCCGTGGATTTCTTTTCTTCCTTGGATTTTATCTCTCCGCCGAATCCCATAACTGAATTTCCTCGGCGTTCCTCGATGATCTTGTCAAGGGTGTCAAATGCGCCGCCGCAGATAAAGAGGATATTCTCAGTGTTGATGGGGATGAATTCCTGATTGGGATGCTTGCGTCCGCCCTGAGGAGGAACGTTTGCAACGGTGCCCTCGAGTATCTTAAGAAGCGCCTGCTGTACGCCCTCGCCGGAAACGTCACGTGTAATGGAGCGGTTCTCGCTTTTTCTTGATATCTTGTCGATCTCGTCAATGTAGATGATACCGTGCTCAGCCGCATTGATATCGTAGTCAGCGGCCTGAATAAGTCTGAGTAGTATGTTTTCAACGTCCTCTCCAACGTATCCTGCCTCGGTAAGCGTGGTAGCATCGGCAATTGCAAAAGGTACCTTAAGAGTTTTCGCAAGTGTCTGAGCAAGATAGGTCTTACCAACACCTGTAGGACCTATAAGAAGCACGTTACTCTTCTGAATATCTACCTCTTCGTCGTCCTTGTCCTTGCTCTTATCCTTATAAAGAAGTCGCTTGTAGTGATTGTAAACTGCAACGGAAAGGCTTATCTTTGCCTTATCCTGACCGATAATGTAGCGGTCAAGTGTTTCCTTGATCTCGCGGGGTCTGGGCAGATTATCAGCGTTAAGCGTGAAATCCGAGTCGTCAGCATGGGTATGGTCATATATCAGCTCGTTGCACACTTCGATGCAGTTATCGCAGATATAGTGGCCTGTAGGAGAAGGGATAAGGAAGGTGACCTGATGCTCAGTTCTGTTGCAGAAGGAGCAGCGTCGCAGATTTTCCTGATTGTTGTTAGGCATATATACTTCCTTTTTCCTTTTTACCTTTTTTCAATAACGCGGTCGATAAGACCGTATTCCTGAGCCTCGATAGCTGTGAGGAAGTTGTCGCGGTCAGTATCCTTTTCGATGATCTCAAGAGCCTTTCCCGTGTTCTTTGCAAGGATCTCGTTGAGTCTCTTCTTTGTTCTGAGAATGTGGTCAGCGTGGATCTTGATATCGGAGGCCTGACCCTGCATACCGCCGAGGGGCTGGTGGATCATGATCTCACTGTTGGGAAGCGCGAATCTCTTTCCTGGAGCGCCGCTGGAGAGGAGGAACGCACCCATGGATGCTGCCATACCGATACATGTTGTGGAAACGTCACACTTGATGAAGTTCATTGTATCGTAGATAGCAAGACCTGCGGAAACGCTTCCTCCGGGGCTGTTGATATAAAGGCAGATATCCTTGTCGGGATCCTGTGCCTCAAGGAAAAGAAGCTGAGCAACAACGAGGGAAGCTGTAACGTCGTTTACCTCGTCAGCTAAAAATACGATACGGTCGTTAAGAAGTCTTGAATAAATATCGTAAGCGCGCTCGCCGCGGCTTGTCTGTTCGATGACGGTAGGTACAAGTGCCATTTTGTCCATTGTATTGCCTTCTTTCTGTAATAATTTGTCAAAATATCGTTTAAAAGTGTCTCAAATCACAATCACCGCTGCCCGAGGGCAGCGGTAATTGATAAGTATTAAATTAATTATTCAGCAGCCTCTTCAGCTTCTGCCTTCTTTGTAGCCTTCTTTGCTGTCTTCTTTGCGACAACAGCTTCAGCCTTGATGAGATCAACTGCCTTCTTAACCTTGATGTCCTCAGCGAGGTCAGCAGCCTCAATGGACTCCTTGATCTTTTCAACCTCCATGTTGTAAGCCTCAGCGAGACGAGCGTACTCAGCCTCAACCTCTTCGTCGGAAGCTACAATGTTTTCAAGGGAAGCGATCTTCTCAAGAGCAAGACGTGTCTTTACCTGCTTCTCAGCCTGGGGACGGAGCTGTGTGCGGAGAGCGTCGAGATCCATACCTGTGTACTGGAAGTATGTCTTGAGGTCAAGACCCTGCATACGGAGTCTTGTATCGTAGTCACGAACGAAGTTCTCAGTTTCGTTCTCGAACATAGCCTCGGGAATATCGCAGTCGAGCTTCTCGATGATAGCGTCGATGAGCTGGTCCTCAACGGAGCGGTCAGCGTCAGCTTCCTTTCTCTCCTTGATTTTAGCCTTAACGTCTGCCTCGTATTCAGCAACGGTATCAAAATCGGAAACGTCGCGAACGAACTCGTCGTCAAGCTCGGGGAGCTCCTTGAGCTTAAGGCCGTTAAGCTTGCAAGCAAAAACTGCATCCTTGTCAGCAAGCTCCTTGGCGTGGTAATCAGCGGGGAACTTAACGTTAACGTCGAACTCGTCGCCGATGTTGTGGCCAACGATCTGATCCTCAAATCCGGGGATGAACTGGGCGGAACCGAGGATAAGGTCAGTGCCCTCAGCCTTGCCGCCGTCGAAGGGAACGCCATCAACGCTGCCGCAGTAGTCGATGTTAGCTGTGTCGCCGAGCTGTGCTGCGCGGTCAGTAACGTCGATCATTCTGGAGTTACGCTCACGAACGCGGTCGATCTCTGCGCGGATCTCGTTTGCTGTTACTCTGATAGTGTCCTTTGTAACCTCGATGCCCTTGTAGCCCTCGATGTTAGCCTCAGGCTTTACATAAACGCGAGCAAGAAGAACAACGCCGTTTTCGTCAACGGATTCGATATCAAACTCAGGCTGGCTTACGATATCAAGACCTGACTCCTTAACTGCCTCGGTGTAGACTGCAGGGATAAGATCGTTGATAGCATCCTCATAGAATACACCCTTGCCGTACATCTTTTCGATAATGGAACGGGGAGCCTTGCCCTTTCTGAAGCCGGGAACTGTGATGTTCTTAACCTGCTTCTTGTAAACTCTGGATACGGCTGCAGAGAATGTCTCAGCGTCGATGCCGATCTTAAGCTCGTGAAGATTCTTTTCAATGTTGTTAACAGAAATAAGACTCATTTTATATATCTCCTTAAAACTTATATTAACTGAGTAAATTGCCTCTATATATAATACAGAGGTTGCCGTGAAAAGTCAACAATTTTTGAAGATTTTTTTATGCAACACGGCAAAAATAGTGGAAATTTTTACTGATAATCGGAGGGGCAGGTTATCATAGGAATGAAATCAAGATAATCTGCGGAAATGATAGTCATCATAATACCGTCAGTCTCCGTGCTTCTCGGAATGTTGTAGTTTGAATGTATGTGACCGAAGTAGCAGTTTTTTACGCCGTACTTCTTCATAGTCTCGATAAACTCCGAGCAACGGAAGTGCTTGAACACGGGAGGAAAATGGAAATACACAAGGATGGGCTTGTCCTCGCCGCGCTCTGCTGCCGCATCACGTAATTTCTGAGCCTCGCGAAGGCTCATTTCAAGGCGCTGATTTTCGCGGGCGACGATCTTGTCGTAATCTGCGTTTTCCGTAACCTGAAGCTTTTCCTCAACGTACCATCCGCGAGTACCTGAGATGATGTAGTCCTCAGTTTCGTGAGCGTTGTTGAAAAGGAAGTCGATCGTCGTAATATCGTGCTCCTTGAAAAAAGCGTTCATTTTGGTAACGGTAGACCACCAGTAATCGTGATTACCCTTGCCGATTATTTTTTTACCGGGAAGGCTGTCGATGAATTTCAGATCTGCAAGGGCCTCCGGAAGGTCAATACCCCAGGATATGTCTCCGGGAACGATGACCGTATCGTCCTCTGATACCACGGCCTTCCAGCGCTTTTCAAGCTTCTCCTGATAGTCCGTCCATCTGTAGCCGAATTTGTCCATAGGCTTGTCTACAGTAAGAGAAAGGTGCAGATCAGCTATTGAAAACAGGGACATTTAAATCTCCATTCCGCCGCCAAGCGGCGGCACAAATAGTTTTGAAACTCGACCGTGTTCTGTAAGAACAAAAATGGGTTGGGTCCCATTTTTAGAGAGAGTTTGTGCGTGAAAAAGTTAAAGCATAAATTTCTGCATTTTGAATTTTCACGCTAGCCTCCTTTTTGGGAGTTATTTTGAAAATATGTAGTCTGCCATATCGGCGGGGTCGCAAACGTCTGTGAATCTGACGGCCTTTGTAAGAGTGTCTGTAAGGGGTGCGGGAGCAACCGTTGCGGATACCTTTTCAAGGGTGTCGAGAATAACTGCAGGCTCGTCGGAGTCGACGGGAGTTCCGAGGGAGATGCAAACGTCCTTTGAGAACTTATAAGGGCTTGCAGTTGAAGCAACAACGCAGGGAGTGCAGTCGCCCGTATCATTTCTGTACTTAAGAAGACTTCCGATAGCAACGCAGGTGTGAGGATCGGCAAGATAGCCTCTGTCCTTAAAGGTGTCGGCAATTACCTTTGCAGTCTCCTCTTCGTTGCAGGAGTAGCCGTAGAAGGTCTCTCTTATCTTTTCCATAAGTGCTTCGGGAGCCGTATATACTCCGTCCTCTGAAAGCTTCTGCATACAGTCCTTAGTGGTCTCGGCACCGCCGAGAAGGTAGAGAAGACGCTCAAGGTTTGAGGAAATGAGGATATCCATTGAAGGAGACATAGTCTTGTAGAATGTTCTTCTTCTGTCGTATGTACCTGTACGGATAAACTCTGTGAGAACGCAGTTTGCGTTGGAGGCGCAGATCATCTTGTCAATGGGAAGGCCCATGGTCTTTGCGATATAGCCTGCGAAGATGTTACCGAAGTTACCTGTGGGAACGCAGACGTTGATCTTATCTCCCATAGCGATCTTCTTTTCGTTAACGAGATCGCAGTAAGCGGAAATATAGTAAACTATCTGGGGTGCAAGTCTGCCCCAGTTGATGGAGTTTGCACTTGAGAAGAAGAAGCCGCGCTCAAGAGCCTTCTCAGCGAGAGCGTTGTCGGCAAAGATGGCCTTAACGCCGTTCTGAGCATCGTCAAAGTTGCCGTATACTGCGCATACGTTAACGTTTTCGCCTTCCTGAGTGGTCATCTGCATCTTCTGCATGGTGCTGACGCCGTCAACGGGGAAGAATACTGTAATGTCGATACCGTCGATATCGCGGTAACCTTCAAGAGCAGCCTTGCCCGTGTCGCCGCTTGTTGCAACGAGGATGTGAGCCTTCTTTTCCTCTCCGGTCATCTTGAGAGCGGAGGAGAGGAGACGGGGCATTATCTGGAGAGCCATATCCTTAAATGCGCAGGTAGGGCCGTGCCAGAGCTCAAGGGAGTATATCTCGTCGCCGATGTGAACTACGGGAGCGGCACCGCCGGGAAAGCGGGAGTCGCTGTAGGCCTCGGTGCAGTCGGCAAGGAGCTTTTCTTTATCATAGTCTGTGAGAAACATTGAAAGGATCTCACAGGCTCTCATTTCATAGTGAAGAGCGCAGAGAGCGCTGATGTTTTCCTCTGTAAGAGAGGGGATAGACGTGGGCATATAAAGGCCGCGGTCGGGAGCAAGGCCCTTCTTGATAGCCTCAGCCGCAAACACTTCAACGGGGGAGGCACTTGTGTCTCTTGTACTTACATACTTCATAATACTGTTTTTTCCTTCTGGGGTAAGTTATTTATAAAAAAATTATAAGCGTTTGAAAAAAATATTTTATCGGCCGCATTGTAGCCGAGGTCTTTGGAAAGCCTGTCAAAAACTCTCGGAAGATCGTCAATATGACCGATCCCCTCCGGTGTGGAGCCGATACCGTCAAGGTCGCATCCGAGACAGACTGTATTCTCACCTGCAATATTTACGTGATGCTTTAAGTGAGATAAAATATGGGAGATATCCGCTCTCTCGCCTGCAAGGTGGGGCGGAAAAAGAGATATTCCAATGATCCCGCCGCAGTCTGCAATATCTTTTGCAATGCTGTCGGGAAGATTTCTTGTATGATGGTATACTGCCCGTGAGTTTGAATGAGTTGCAATAGCGGGCTTTTTTGCGCTTCTTGCTATTTCTATGATCTCGCGGCTGACAGTGTCGTTTGCGTGGGAGATATCGGGAATGATGCCAACGGACAGCATTTCAGAAACTGTGTCTTTCCCAAGTGGAGTCAGGCCGCCCTCTGCATCGTGGGAAGCGCCGAGAGAGGTGCTTCCTCCCCACATGACCGTGCCGACCCTTACGCCCTTGTCATAAAGCTCTTTTACCCTTGAGATATCCGAATCGATCAGGCGCATATCCTCAACGGTAAGCACAAAGCCTCGCTGAGCCCTTTCAAGCTCTTTTTGGCTTTTTATTAAAAGTCCGTCTGCTTCATTTTCGAAATAGTCTGAAATACTGTAAAAATCCGAAAAGCACTCGCTGTCAGACTTTTTGCTGTCAGACCATACGGCAGCGCACTGGATATATCTATCAAATACTTTTGAGCGCTTCAGAGAAATATGAAGGTCGTTTTCATAAAGTTTTTGCTTTTTTAAGTAAAGCTCAAAGGGGGTATCGCAGTGAAGATCTAATAATCTCATTTAATCAGTGACTTAACCTCTTCTTACGGCGTTTTCCATATGTACTATCTTCAGAACCTTGTACTTTTCGCACCCGGGCATGATGTATACCTCGATAACGTCGATACGCGGCTGAAGCCCCTCAGTTTCCTCGCGGTTCCTTCTCAGGAATTCTTCTGCCGCCGCGATAAGTCTTTTCTGCTTTGCGTGGTCAACTGCCGCCGCGGGTCTTCCGTAGGGATGGGCGACTTCGGGATATTCGCTTCTTGTTTTAACTTCAACGAATATTATATACTCAGAGTTCTTTGCAATTATATCCGTTTCAAGGTGATTCATACGGATGTTTCTTCCGATGATCGTATATCCCTTTCCGCAGAGAAAGGATGCGGCGCTGTCCTCGCCTCGCATGCCAAAGGTCTTATACTGTTCCATCGTTATTCTTCTCCTTCTTTTCAGAGAGCCATACCTCAAGCTTTTCACGGTCTCTTTCAAGGAAGGAAAGGAATGATCGTCTGTGTTCGGGGCAGGGGCCGTATTCGTATACGGCCAGTTTATGTTCTTTTGTGGGATAACCCTTGTGCTTTTTGAAGTTATATTCGGGATACTTTTCATCAAGCTCCATGCAGAGTCTGTCACGGGTCACCTTGGCAAGTATGGAGGCTGCTGCAATTGACTGGCTTTTGGCGTCGCCGCCGATAACAGCCTTTGCGGGAATTGAGAATCCCCTGTCTATGTTTCCGTCAACGAGAACGAAATCAGGCTTTATTGAAAGGCCGTCGATGGAGCGGCGCATAGCCTGAAGGCTTGCTTCAAGAATGTTTATTGAGTCAATTTCCTCGGGAGTTGAAAGGGCAACGCACCATGCAACGGCGCTTTGGCATATCTCGTCGTAGAGCCTTTCTCTTTTTTTCTCCGAGAGCTTTTTTGAGTCGTCAAGTCCTTCGATAACGATGCCGTCGGGAAGGATGCAGGCTGCGGCAACCACAGGGCCTGCAAGAGGGCCCCTGCCTGCCTCATCCGTTCCGCAAACGTATTTTACGCTGTCGGACTTGAAGCTTTCGTCAAAGGTATAGTCAAGCATAAATCATGCCTCAGGTCTTTCAAGGGATATTCTGCCGATCTTTGCGCTTCTGAATTCCTCAAGCATCATAAGAGCGGCTCTTTCCGTGTTGATATTGCCGCCGCTCATAAGAAATCCTCTCTTTTTGCCCACGGCGCAGAGGAGATCGTATGAGTCAAGATCGCAGACGTCGTCTTTCTCCAGCTTGTAGCGGGCGCAGAATTCATCGGGATAGAGGTCGAATATCCTCTTTGCAAGGATCATTCCAAGCTCCTCGGTGTCAAGGATCTGATCCTTGATGGCGCCGGTAGCCGCAAGGTTCTCGCCTGTCTGAACATCCTCAAATTTGGGCCAGAGAACGCCGGGCATATCGAGAAGGTCAAAGCCCTGTGTGGTGGTTACCCACTGCTTGTCGAGAGTAACGCCGGGGCGGTTCTCAACCTTTGCCTTCTTCTGACCTGAAAGCTTATTAACAAGTGAGGATTTACCAACGTTTGGAATACCGACGATCATAGCCTTGACCTTTCTGCCGGTCATTCCTTTTTCTTCAAATTTCTTTATTTTGTCTGAAAGTATCTCGCGAACGGCATCACCGATGCGGTTATAGTTCTCGCCTGTGATGCAGTCAACTGCCATAGCATAGCGGCCTTCTTCCCTATAAGCCTTTTCCCAGAGCTTTGTAACTGCGGGGTCGGCAAGGGATGCTTTTGTGAGAAGGGTAAGCGTGGGGCGGGACTCGCAGAGCTTTTTGATCTCGGGGTTTTTTGAGCTTTTCGGAATGCGCGCATCAAGAAGCTCAATAACGATATCAACGTTTTTTATGTTTTCGCTTATCAGTCGGCGGGTCTTGGCCATATGGCCGGGGAACCACTGTATCTGTTGAGAGGGCATTTTTATCTCCATTCCGCCGCTTACGGCGGCAAAAATAGTTTGTGCGTGAAAAAGGTAAAGTTAAATTCTTGTATTCTGAAGTTTCACGCTTTATTTTTCGTAGGGATTTTCAAAAAAAGTAAACTTGTCAAAGGGAAGGAGTCGCATCATAGCTTTTCCGAATACGCATCTCTCGTCAACAACGCCCACAAGGGAGCTGCGTGAGTCCGTGGAGTGATTTCTGTTGTCTCCCATAACAAATATATAGCCTTCGGGAACGTTGTATTCGCATGCACTTTCAGTGTAAGGCTCGGGCTTAACGAAGGGCTGGGGAAGAACGTGTTGGGTACCGTCAGCCTCGGTGACCGTAACGATACCCTCTGCAGAAATGGAGACCTTCTGTCCGCCGACTGCAATAACTCGCTTTACAAGGGGACCCTTGAGCTGTGCATGCTCAAGCGCAGTATTCTGAAGAACAACGATATCGCCAACCTTGGGAGTATACATAAAGTCGGAAACAACAAGGTATTCCTTGTCGAGAAGAGTGTTCTGCATAGAGTCGCCGCTAACTTGAGTAAGTCTGAAAAAGGACGCAAAAACGATGATGATACAGGTAATGCAAACTGCAAATATTTCAAGAAAATCAAATATCCAGTTTACAGCCTTGCGGCCTGAGTCTTCTCCGGCGGACTGAGGCTTTTCTGCATCGCTTTCGTCAAATGCAGCGGAATATTCGGAAATATCCTCATCCTCGAGAGCATCAATATTTTTTTCTTCTGTCTCGTTCATAACGTCGTCCTCTGTGATCTTGTTAAGCTTTGAAATATCAGGCATGGAAATTACGGGAAATTCGTTTGTAAGTGAGGTATAGTCAAGCTCTGAAAATTCGATATCATCCTCATCGAGAACGGCTTCCTCGAAATTTTCCGCAAGGGTGTTCTCAATAAGCTCGGCTGTAATATCCTCTTCCTCTTCTGCTTCGTTTATGGCGCTGTCAAGTGATATTTCCTCGCCGTTAAGGCCGAAAAACGCATCAAGCTCAGAAAAGTCAACGTCATAGGTATCGTTGTTGACTGCTTCATCGAAATCAGATACTTCAGCAAGGATCTCCGGAGGTAAGGATTCTCCCTCATCAACGAACATATATTCCTTATTTTGCTGCGGCTCGGCTGCCATAGGTTCTGCGGGTTCCGCATTTACCCTAGTCGCGGTTTCTGCGGGGGCTTTGGGATCTTCGCCGTTCGTGTTTCTTGAGAGATGGGTCTTCATCATACCTAGAGCTATCTCTCTTTTCTTATTTTCTATCTCTATTTCTTTTTCAAGCTCATCGGGGGTAAGATCATACTCGGGAGGGAAATATCCTTTCAGCTCTTCGTAAATCTTATCCTTTGGATCTCTTTTGCTCATTTTTTGCCGACCTTTCGCAAGAATTCAGTCTTTTATCATAATGTCAAGAAGAGTGCTGCCGTCGTCAATAACGGTCGTGCGCTCTCTTGCCGTGCTTTCGTTGTATGTTTCGGGACCGCACACGTCCTCTCTGCTGTCGTAAAGGAAGAAGGGAACGTGCTCGGAGGAGTGAGTTCTTATCTCAATGGGAGTGGGATGATCGGGAAGCACGAGAATTTTGAAGTCCTCGCCGCATCCGCAAAGGTAATCGTAGACCTTTTTAAGGATGATAGTGTCGATCTTTTCAATAGCCATTACCTTGTTTTCGATCTCGCCGCGGTGGCCGCATTCATCGGGACCCTCAACGTGAACGTAAACAAAGTCGCAGCCGTCCTTAAAGCAATTGATGGCGGCGTCGGCCTTGCCCTCGTAATTTGTGTGGCAGTTGCCCGTAGCGCCTTCAACGTCTACGACCTCCATGCCGGCACAGATGCCTATGCCCTTGATAAGGTCAACTGCAGAGATAACAGCGCCGCGCTTGCCCCACTTTTCAGAGAAGGAGGGAAGTGCAGGCTTTCCGCCGGGGCTCCAGAGCCAGGGGGAATTGGCAGGCTTCAGACCGCGCTCTTTTCTTGCAAGGTTTATGGGATGGTCCTTCAGTATCTCATAGCCCTTTTTCTGGAATTCAAGGAATGCCGCGCCGCCGTTTTCTGCTTTCGGCAGATAATCGCCGATGCGCCTGCCGATAATATCGTGGGGACGGTCAAAGGGATATTTCTGGTCAGCATTCTTCCAAAGGAGACAGTGACGGTAGGAAACTCCTGTATAAAGGCGGCGCTCCTCATTTGAAAGCCCCTCGTTCAGAGCGCGTATAAGCTCGTCAGCCTCAGCGGTAGTGATCTCATCGGCTGAGTGGTCAAGCATTATTTTGTCCTCGTAGCAGTCCTCATCCTCGGAGAGGGTAACAACGTTGCAGCGGATGGCCGTATCGTCGTCTGCCATAGTAAGACCCATGCTGAGAGCCTCAAGAGGAGAGCGACCCTTGGAATAAACAAGAGGGTTGTAGGAAAGGATAGCAAGGTTTGCAGTATCGCTTTCGGGAACCATAGATGCGGGAACGTTGAGAACGGTACCGCAAAGGGACTTCTTGCAAAGAGCGTCCATATTGGGCTTTACTGCCGCCTGCATGGGAGTTTTGTTATCAAGAGCGGCGATAGGGCGGTCAGCCATACCGTCGGGAATAAGTACAAAGTATTTCATAACGATATCCTTAAAAGTGAGTTGTGTATGAGGATGGCTTCATCCCCGAAAAATTATAATTCATAATATTCTATCACAAAAGCTTGAAATTTACAACACTTTTTGCTATTATTAATGAAAAGAAAAGTTAAAAAGCATAGGCTTTTCGGTTAAGGAAAAAAGTCGAAAAAAATTAAAAATATTTTCAAAAATCTCTTGCAATCGGGAAATATTTGTGATATCATAACTAACTGTATGAGATTGTTCACTGAGGCACCCTCTCAGGCTAAGGTGACGCTTTGAATTTTAATCAGGAGGACAAAATAATGCCTAACATTAAAAGTGCAAAGAAGCGTGTAAAAGTTACTGCTACTAAGACTCTTCGTAACAAGATGTTCAAGAGCCAGATGAAGACTATCATCAAGAAGTTCTATGCTGCAGTAGAAAGCGGCGATAAGGCAGTAGCTATGGCAGCTTACAAGCCTGCTGTTGTTGTTGTTGATAAGGCTGTTAAGCGCAATATCATTCACAAGAATGCAGCAGCTCACAAGAAGAGCCAGTTTGCTGTAGCTATCAATAAGATGGCGTAAGTCAATAGAAAATCAAACACCTTTCACCATGCTCCGGTTGAAGGGTGTTTTTTCTTTGTTCTTTATTCTTTATTCTCTAATCGATAAATTAAGGTTTGACGGGAAGCTTATTTCCTGTCATCCTGAGCTACAGAAATATCCCGGTGGGATATTTCTGTAGTCGAACCACCCCTTAGGGTGGTGCCCGAAGGGCAGGATCTACGAAAAATTCACGATAGCGCCTACCAAATTGCGTAGATCCCGCTTCGCGCCCTCCCTATGGTAGGGTTCGACTTCGCAAACGCCGCACTGTGGCGTTTGCTCCGCTCAGGATGACAGCGGGGGGAGCTTCGCTGTGCTTTGTTCCCCCCTCGTCAAACCCAAATTTGACAACTATCCGGACTGAGAACAATAGCTCAACCATAAATTTATTTGTCAAAACCACCATATTTTGCCTCTATAATATATATGAAATCAATAAAGATTTTTCGTGGCGTGATATCCTGTTGAAAAATTGAAGTAATCGTGCTATAATATGTTGAGTAATAATATGCCGTAATTCGGCAGAACGGAGGAAATATGAAAAAAATACTTGCAGTGCTTCTTACTGCGATGATGCTCATCCCTTCCTTGGTGGGCGTTGTTGATGCAGCTGTCGGCGAGCTTTATCTCGAGCAGAGCTTCATCAACGACGAGACCTACGTAATGGGTGATGCTAACGGCGACGAAAGCGTTGACGGTAAGGATGCGCTTGCTCTTAAGGCAACCGTAGCAGGTCTTACCAGCTATGATGTTGACGCTCAGGCATCCGACTTTGATGCTGACGGTGCACTCGGCGCAAAGGATTCCTATTCTCTTAAGACTATCCTTTCCGGTTCAAAGAAGAGCGAGGACTTTGAGATCGTAAACGGTAAGAAAGTTCAGACCTATAAGTTTACTATCGCAGGTAACAGCATTTCTGATTACTGCATCGTTGTTCCCGCAGACTCCTCAGAAGAGGATAACACCTATTTTGCATACCTCAACTTTATGAAGTACGTAAGACAGGCAACAGGTATCGAGATCCCCCTCGCATGGGGCACTCCCACAACTGAGTACGGTATCTACTTCAACTATATTGAGCTCAACAGCGAAGAGGGACAGGAAATCGGTATCGACGGATACAGATATGACGTAACAGACGGTAACCTTAATGTTTACGGTACATACCGCGGAAACGGCTATGCTGTATTTGATATTCTTGAGGACTATTTCGGATTCCGCTTCTATAAGGGATACGAAACATATCAGTATAAGTCCAGACTTGTTGATATTCCTGAGGGCGTATCCGTAGAAAAGATCCCCGTGATCAACTTCCGTCACGCACGTCAGACCTTCGGTCAGTATAACGGCGATAATAACGAGGACGGAGTACATTGCGGAAACGGTATGTGCGGCCACTACTTTGCAAACAAGCTCAACGCAAGTGAGGGCGGCTACTCCTGCTATGAGAAGTTCTACGGCTCCAAGCTCGGACCTCTCTACAGTAACGCTCACTCCTTCCTTGAGTACTGGCAGATGGGAACAGGCTCATGGCCCGACAGCGTCGACTATGACAAGCCTACAGAAATGTCCAAGTATATGTATACTTCTCAGCAGTACCAGACAAAGTTTGACTCCGGTATAGCTCCCGATCCCTACAGCTGGCAGCCCTGCGCTACAAGCGATACCGATTATAATACTCTTTTCAGAGGTATGATCGACTGTAACAGAATGGTAATGAGCTGGGGAAGACCTACCTTTATTGCTGAGGGACAGACTCTCTTCTCATTCTCCATCGCAGATAACCAGTGCTATTGCATGTGCCGTAACTGCAAAAAGATCTCCATTTCAGCAGGTGAGGGATTTTCCGGACTTTACCTCCAGCTTTATAACAGAGCAACAGAGGATGCTCAGGCATACTATCCCGGCGTTCGTCTTTACGGTATCATTTATGCAAAGGACTTCCCCAAGACCATCAAGCCCCATAAGAACTTTGTAATTCTTTATTGCGGTGTAAGCTGCGATAACCATATGATCGGCAAGGAAGAGTGCTATGAAAAGGGCGGCCAGCTCAACGGTATGAAGAACGACGATGATATCGAAGCTCTCACATACTGGGGCAACATCTGCAAAGAAACAGGCACCGAGATCTGGTTCTGGATCTACCCCGTAACATACCACTACTATCTTGTTGGATGTCCCAACGTATTCAATTTCTACTGGAATATGAAGTGGCTCCATGAAGAGGGTAACGTAACAGGCTTCTTCTACGAGGGCGGCGGACGCGAGTATAACTTCGAGTCTCTCAAGGAGTATGCATCCGTTAAGTATATGTGGGATATGGATATGACCTTCGAGGAGTACTGCGACATCGTTAAGGAATATCTCTATATGAACTACGGCGACGGCTACGAGGAGCTCTACAGATATATTGAGATGCAGACCGAGGCCGGAGACCAGTGCGGCACCTGCTTCGTAAATAACTTCGACCGTCCCGGAGATATGTACTCCTACGAGTATCTCGCAGAGCATTACGATGAGATGAGAGCGCTTCTCGAAACAGCTCTTGCAAAGGCAGAGAGAGGCATCCATAAGGAAAGAATCGAAAAGATCATCGCTTGCTGCGACTTTATGGGTCTTACAAGTGTTCATAACGACTGGTACCTTGCAGGCAACAGAGTTGATGACTACAAGGAAAGATTCGACTATATGTACGATACCATCGTAAAGTATGATCTTGATGTATTCTCCAGCGATCTGTATACTCTTCCCTCTGAGAAGAACTATGATGAAAACATCATGAAGCAGATCTATGATGAGGGCTCACGTCGTCCCGGCGTTGATCCCTATTGATAAAAAGCTCCCTTCGGGGAGCTTTTTATCGGCTAAATTCGCCTGCGGTGAGCTAAATTGACCCGTGGTCAGCTAAATTCCTGCGGAGCTAAATTGGCAACGCCAGCTATAAGGCGAATTTAATTTAGCTTCACGAAGTGAAATTTAGCTGCGAAGCTATTTAGCTACGAAGCGGAGCGGAGTAATTTAGCTAAAAAGAAAAAGGAGATTGTTATGGAAGAAAACAATATGCTCTATCATGGCTCTATAACACCCAGAATTAATAAAATATGTGCAAACTCTACTTTGCATGGATCGGACACTAAGGTTGTTTATCTTTCAGATAGTTTTCCGTATACTCTTTTCTACATTTGGGATAGTGAGCAGAATATCAGACAAGGCAAATACGTTACTGCATGGATAAAAGACGGAATCGTTTTTTATGAGGAACAGTTTAAGGATCAATTGCGGACTTTTTATAAAGGAGTCAGTGGATATGTATACTGTGTAGATCATGATGAAAGGTTTAATCCTGTTCATGAAAGCGAATCCATGTGGTTTAGCAAAAATGATTCTATGGTATCGAAAGTTAAATATATACCCGATGTTTATGCAGAGATAATGAAATACGTAAACGAAGGAAGAGTAAAAGTAATTTATTTTGAAGAAGTTTCTGAAGAAAGAATACGGCATTTGTATAAAAGGATTAAACAAAAGATCATAGAAAACGAATTGTTGAATAACAGTGATACGGAAGATGCACGGTTCTATCAAAAGTTTTTCTCGAAAGCATGGAGAGATGCCGAAAGAAGCTGACAAATCGATAACATAAAATCAGCTAAATTCGCCTGCGGCGAGCTAAATTGACCCGTGGTCAGCTAAATTCCTGCGGAGCTAAATTGGCTTTGCCAGCTATAAGGCGAATTTTATTTAGCTTCACGAAGTGAAATTTAGCTGCGAAGCTATTTAGCTACGAAGCGGAGCGGAGTTATTTAGCTATATACAAACTTTGGAATTTGTGTTATACTGTATAAAAGGAAGTGATATTATGGCTGAAAGTATAATGCTTGAAAAAGCAAAAGATTTTGCTGTGGAGATAGTAAATCTTTGTAGGGAAATAAAACAGAATAACAGGGAAAGCGTGATGACAAACCAATTATTACGTTCAGGAACTTCAATTGGTGCAAACATCCATGAATCGAAATATGCTCACGGAACTCCTGATTTTATTTCAAAAATGCAGATAGCTTTAAAAGAGTGTTATGAGTCAGAGTATTGGCTTGAGCTTCTTAACCGCACCGGATATATTACCGACGAGAAGTACAAAAGAATAAATAATAATTGTGGACAGATCAGAAGAATGTTGATTTCATCTATTAACACAGTAAAAGGTACTAATAATGAACTGTAAAATGTGTAAACAACAAGTCGATATACATAATGATCCCTATTTTATAATGGAGCTCGAAACAGGTTATGTGACTTTAGGATGGTTCCAACGCTTTAAAGGATATACTGTATTTCAATGTAAGGAACATGGTCCTGAATTGTTTGATTTGGAAAGCGGCTTCAGAATAAAGCATTTGGAGGAAATGTCTCTTGTGGCACAAGCAGTAAACAATGTGTTCCAGCCTGATAAAATGAATTATGAATTATTAGGGAACGGCTGTTCGCATATTCATTGGCATTTGTATCCTCGAAGAAAAGGTGATACTCCTATTGTCAGCTCTGTGTATCAGTTGCCCAATGAGGTTTTGTTTGATGTGTCAACAATCCCTACAGATGACGAAAGAGAATGTTTAAAGCAGCTTATAAAAAGTGAATTGATAAAGTTGGTATAATAGTAAGTTATTGTAAAAAACCGCCCTCGGGCGGTTTTTTCTATTTGTATATATTTAAAGTTTTTTGGGAGTGCAGAGGACTTTTTTACAAAAAAGTCCTTTGCAATATTTCTTGATACATAGCTTTGATGCAAAAATGCGAAAAGGGGAAAAGATGGGGAGCGGGAACGGAACGGAGCCGCTATAATGCAATCAGACTTTGCAAGGTCAGGCAGAAATGCAAGTAAAAGAAAGAGAGGTTAAGCATGAAGAAAAAGCGAATTGATCTTTGTCTTTTCGGCGAAGAGGCAGACTGCGCTGCAGAGCAGTCCGCTGAAAATGAAGTCCGTGATCTTCCGACAGACGAGAGCGAGGCGCCCCACCCCGAAAATCATAACGTGTTTGAAAGAATAGCCGCGTCTCTCGGCATTGAAGGCAAGGACGAAGAAGCGATCCTTCGCGCTGTGGCAAAAAGAAAAGCGCACGCATCCCTTGTTGAGGAGCTGAAGAGAAGAAACGCCGAAAGATCATATAAGGCAATGATCGCTGAGGCGGAAAGGCTTTCCTCAAAAATCAAAGGCTTTGATCTGAGGGCAGAGCTTTCAGACGGCCGCTTCAAGGCAATGCTCCACGCAGGTCTTTCCCTTGAGGAAGCGTGGAGGGCAGTACATTTTGAGTCTCTTCTGGCAGCAGCCGAGAAGCAGGCTGAAAAAAAGGCCTTTGAAAAGGCTCTTCGAATGTACAGAGAAGCCGCAGAGCGCCCGGAAGAAAACGGAAAAGGCTCCCCCGTGTCAGGTGATAGCCACCAACGCGTCGCCACTCTCAGCGGGAAGGGGATCAGAGATATCCTCCGCAGAGTTGAGAACGGCGCAAAAATAAGATTTTGAAAAGGAGAAAGAAATGGAATTTATTAAGAAGACAATCAACCTTCAGCTTTTCGGCGCAGGTGAAGCAGTCCATTCCACAGAGGGCTTTGTGAATACCAAGGATGCGTCAAAGAATGAAGCATACGTGGAAACTCCCGGCAAGGAAAGCGGACTCTCCGCTGAGATGAAGACCTTCTACGATAAGACCCTTATCGAGCTTGCAGGGCCCTCCCTTGTGTATGACCAGTTCGCGCAGAAGCGTCCCATCCCTGCGGGCGGCGGCAAGTCCATTGAATTCAGAAAGTTCAATGCACTTCCCAAGGCCCTCACACCCATTACAGAGGGCGTAACACCTACTGCCTCAAAGCTCACCGTAGTTCCCGTTACGGCAACAGTCGATCAGTACGGTGATTACGTTGAGCTCACCGATATGATCGAGCTTACAAGCGTGGATCCCATTGTAGTCGAAGCAACGAAGCAGCTTGCAGATCAGGCAGGCAGAACCATTGATACAGTCGTACGTAATCAGATCATGGGCGGTACAAACGTTAACTACTGTCCCCTCGTAGGCTCTGACGGTACGGAAACTGAGATCACCTCACGTAAGAATATCACACCTGAATGTGTTCTCAGAGTAAAGGATGTGTTCCGCGCAGCAGCTCAGCTCAAGGCAATGAACGCGCCCACAATCGACGGCTCATACGTGGCTGTTATCCATCCCTACGTAGCCTTTGACCTTATGCAGGATGCAAAGGGCCAGTGGCTGGATATCCAAAAGTATGCTGATCCTCAGAATATTCTTAAGGGTGAGATCGGAACTCTCGGCGGAGTGCGCTTCGTTCAGTCTTCGGAGGCTAAGATCTACACAGGCGACGAGGGCGGTAAGGACGGCGCGGCAGTATTCTGCACTCTCTTTATCGGCGCAAACGCATACGGCTCCACAGATATCGCAGGCGGCGGTATAGAGCATATCGTAAAGCAGAAGGGCTACGGAAACGATCCCCTCAATCAGCGCTCTTCAGTAGGCTGGAAGGCAACCAAGGTTGCAACGAGACTTGTGGAGGAATATATGGTAAGAGTAGAGTCGGGCTCTTCCTTTTCCTCCTCCGTAATTGAAGCGAACTGATAGGAGAGCTTATGGAATCTGAAAAGAGAACAGTATTCATTCCCCGAAAGTCCAAGAACGATACGGAGAGATTCGTTGCGGTGAACGGTGAAAATATGCTTATCAAGACTGGAGTAGCTGTTGACGTGCCTGCAAGATTTGCTGAGGTCATCGAGACCTCTCAGCGATGTGATGAAGCAGCAGAGGCCTTTATAGAGAACAACTCAAAGGGCTGAGAAGAACCCCCAAGAGCACAGCTCTTGGGGGTAAATTAAAATAAAGAAGGAGAGGATAAAAATGACAATAAACGAAGCGATCGCCCTTGCCGCAGAGCATACGGGCGAAAACGTCGGCCGTGAAGAGATGATAGCGTGGCTTTCGCAGATCGAAAACACAGTAGTTACAGAGATCGCCGCCACCCACGAAAACGATACCTCCGATAAGACTGTTATTACAGATATGACAGACGGAGACCGTGTTCTTTTTGCCCCGGATCCATACAGCATCCTTTACGTAAATTACCTCATAATGAAAACAGACCTTGCCCTCAGAGACACGACACAGTATCTGAACTCATCCCACGCTTTTTCTCTTTCCTATGCTGATTTTGCCGATTGGTATAACAGAACCTATATGCCGTGGGGAGAAAGCAGGATAAAGATATGAGAATACCTGCATTCAAAAGCGAGGATAGATCACGCTCATATACGTCATCGTTTTCGGGATATAACCGTGGGGACGACGCAAGGAAGGGCGCGTTTTGCGATATTCTCAATATGACGGGGGATAAGCATCCCCTCCTTTCAACGAGAGAGGAAAGAGGAGAGGTAGATTGCGAAGGATTTGAAGTATATTCCCTTATGTCACTTGATACGAGAATTGACGGTGAGATCGTCAAAAACTGCCTCGTTGCAGACTGTAAGGGACGCCTGAAGGCTTTTTACCCTAAGGACGGGGAGTTGAAGACGTACGATATCGCAAACACATCAAACACCCTGAAAAGTGAAAAAAAGACGGTAGCCCTTTCAGGAACAAAGGCGTATTTCTTTCCGGATAAGGTGTTTTACGACGTCCTTTCAATGGGAGGATCGGGATTTCTTGAATACAGTGCAGAGTATCCCTTGGGGCTTTCGGGAGAGCACTATTTTGAAATGGTCCTTGAGCCCTGCCTGCTTGACGGCAGCGATGCAGATGAGAGCTCCCCCTACAGGCGTCTGAGGTATGCTCTTTATAACACAAATGATGACGGCACCAAGGGCGAGTTTGACAGGTATATGTACTATTCTTCCGCAATATTTGAGGGAGATACAGTGGAGCTTGCAGGATTTCTTCCTCACGTGCTTAACGGGTATTTCAATATCAAGACCATTACTCCGGATAAAACTTCCATCGTCATTGAGTGCCCCGAGAGCTATACGCAGTCCTCGGGATGTATATACCTGAGAAGAGAGGTTCCGGAGATGGACTACGTGATCGCTGCAAAGAATCGCCTGTGGGGATGCAGATACGGTGTAGACAGAAGCGGAAAGTGCGTGAACGAGATATACGCAAGCGCCCTTGGAGATGCAAGAAACTGGCACCGCTTTGTTGGCGTGTCAACAGATTCCTGGAGCACCGTGGTCGGATCTCCCGGCGCCTTTACGGGTGCTGTCTGCGTAGACGGCGATCCCGTGTTCTTTAAGGAGGACAGCATAATAAGAGTCTACGGCTCATACCCCGGGGAGTTTACCCTGTCCGAGACCCGATGTCCGGGGATAGAGGAGGGAAGTGCCGGCAGCGCTGCCTTTGTTGGAGACGATCTTTATTATAAGACCTGCTCAGGCATCGTTAGATACGATGGAGGATATCCCTTCGATGTTTCAAGAGCACTTGGAAATGAGAAATATAAAAATGCTGTGGCAGGGGGATGCGGACATAAATATTACGTGTCAATGGAGAACACAGACGGTAAGCGTGAGCTATTTGTCTACGATACAAAGAGCGGCACGTGGTATAAGGAGTCAGACCCCGGAATAAAAGCCTTTTGCCGATGCGGAGGGGAGCTGTATTTTTTGTATGAAACGGACGCGGGAGAGACCCGTATCGTCTCCGTGTCAAAGAGCGAGGTAACTCCGGGTGAGGGAGCCTTTGACTGGATGTGCGAAAGCACGAGAATGGGATTTGAAGCCCCTGACAGAAAGTACGTAAGCTCCTTGCAGATACGCCTTGATACAGAAGCCTTTTCATATTGCGACGTGTATATTGAATACGACGGCGACGGAGTGTGGCATAAGGTGTCAAGAGTTCGGGGAAAGAAGCGCTCAGCCCTTATAAGAATAGTTCCCCGAAGGTGTGACAGCTTTAAAATACGGCTCAAGGGACGGGGACCGTGTGAAATAAGAAGCATTTGCACGACACTTGAAAAGATCTGCGGAAGGTGAGGTAAAGCATGAAATTCAAGATCAAAAGACCGCCCCTGACAGGGGAGACCACAGAGGAAAGGCTTGACCGCATAAGCTCCTGGCTTTGCAGTCTTTCGGAGGCCTTGAACGTGACCCTTGCAAATCTCTCTGAGGATAATTTCAATGAAAAGGCAAGGGAAAGACTTTTTGAAAAAAAGGAGAAAGATAATGAATAGTATTAATATGCAGTTTGGAAACGCCGTGGCGGATATTGCAAAAAAGTACAGACCGACGCCTGATAATACCGTAACCGTGGACCGCGAGAGCGTAAAGGCCCTGCCGCCCCTTGAAAGGGCGGCGGCAGGCTACGTGCCCGAGGAGTCCTATATAGTTTCGGGAAAGCCTGCATCTATATCAGGTGAGGTAAGCGGCGCGAGGGACAAATACGAAGCGTGGGAAGCAAAAAGACCGGCTGAGTATAGAGAAAGATATGCAAAGGAGATACAGAGCCTTCTTTCCTCTCTTTCGGGTATGAGCTTTGATTATGACCCCGAGAGTGACCCCGTGTTCAAACTTTCAAGAGACGAGGCTGTCCGCCGCGGCCGCCTTGCAATGGAGGATGCTATTGGGAAAGCGGCTGCCCTCAGCGGAGGATATGCCAACAGCTATGCCGCATCGGTAGGTCAGCAGGCGTTTGCGGGAGAGCTTGGAGCAATTAACGAGCTTATCCCCGAGCTTTACGAGGCGGCGTACGACCGCTACGAGAACGAGAGGGACAGCCTTTCAGAGAGCATCAAGCTCCTTTCCTCCTTGGAGGATGAGGAATTCGGCCGTTATACGGATATGATGAAGCAGTATTTTGATGAAGGAGAACTTCTTTTTGATAACTACGCAGCCCTTTCAAAGGAAGAATACGACAGATATCTGGACTATGCCAATCTTATGCTGAAGGCATCGAAATGAAAAAAGCCTGTCGCGCTACTGCGACAGGCTTACTTTTATATTTACTTGTTAGCCAAAAACAAGACCATGGAGAGGGAAAGAAACAGTAAAAGTCCCGCAGAGCACAGAATGTTGATGACCCTGTCGGCAACGTGCCTCTTTTTTATGATAACGCCGCTGAGAGCATAAATGCCAATGCCAAGGATCGCTCCGAGGGTGTTTGTAATAAGATCCGTAATGTCAAAGGAGCCTATTGCAAGAATAAGCTGGCACAGCTCCAAAGTAAGGCTGAATGCCGCCCCGAAAAGGATGGACTTTTTGGGAGAAGCGGAAAGCATCCTGAGATAAAGCCCAAAGGGAATGAATATGATAATATTCAATATAACTTCCCTCAGATGAAGCCTTCCCACGTCCTCGGAATAGTAGAAGGGAATGAGATTAAACCGCCGCTCTCCCGAAAGAAAGGAAATGTCCGAAAGGGAAAAGGACGACTTAAACACAACGATCCATATCAGCACAAGGCAGATAACGGCAAATATTATTTTTGTTGAAATTTGTTTTTGTTTCATATCCGCAATACTTGATTCAGTAATATATTGTGTTTTCGGTTTTCCATGAATTGAATTGCAACCTTAATGCGCCGCAGCGCAATTCATGCCGAAGGCAATTCATGAGCGTTTGCGCTCAATTCATGCAACTGTCAGGTTGCAATTCATTGTTGAGACTACCGTTTGTTGAGACAAACGATAGTCTCAACATGCTTCGTGGATGTGAAGACCTTACAACTTATTATGTGTTTCAATCATGTTTGTTTTCAGAAGAGAATTCACGGTTTTCTTTTGCCGTGGTAATAGAAGCAATAAGCAATCTGCGAATTTTGCTGCATTTGGCGTACATATCATTGTACTCGTTATCGGTAATCATGTGAGTATCCTTGAATAATCCAAGCCAATAGTCTGTTTCATAACACTCTTTCAGAGCAATTTGGAATTTGTTTATGAAATCCGCTTTGCTGGCGGCATAATTGGCTTCATGGATATTTGCACCAATACTTGTACCGCTCCGCAATACTTGATTCAGTAATATATTGTGTTTTCGGTTTTCCTTTATGTAGGTGCATAGATTGACGATGTCAACAGCAAACTGTTTTGAATGTTCGATGAGAAGGTTTTCTTTCATTACAAACTCCGTAAAAACGAATTATGATTTGACGCTATGCGTCATGAATTGATGCCAAAGCATCATGATTTCTCGCTACGCTCCATGAATTGAATTGCAACCTTAATGCGCCGCAGCGCAATTCATGCCGAAGGCAATTCATGAGCGCTTGCGCTCAATTCATGCAACTGTCAGGTTGCAATTCATTGTTGAGACTACCGTTTGTTGAGACAAACGATAGTCTCAACATGCTTCGTTCTCGGGAAAAGATCCGCCGCAATAACTTCCTTTATCTCGTACTTCGTTTCGCAAAGGGCTTTCAGATCGCGGGCGAGGGTCTGAGGGTCGCAGGAAACGTATACGAGGCGCTGAGGCTTGATACGGAGAAGCTCCTTGATCATCTTCTCGGAGCAGCCCTGACGGGGAGGATCAATGGTGATAAAATCAATGCTTCCGTAGGTGCTCTTTGCAAAATCCGCAGAGTCGCCCTGGAAAAATCCGATGTTTGTAAGACCGTTCTCTATAGCGTTTTCCTTTGCGTCCGCAACGGCAGACTCGTTTATCTCAATCCCCGTCACAAACGCTTCGGGGTGAAGAGCGGCAACAGACATTCCGATAACTCCCGTGCCGCAGTAAAGGTCTGCACCGAAAGCGCCTTCGCCTGAAAGTGCAAATTCGCTGACCTTCTTGCAAAGCTTCTCTGCAACGGCGTGATTTACCTGGAAAAATGAGCAGGGGGAAACGATGAGAGAAAGACCGAGAAAGCTCTCTTCAATATAGTCCTGACCGAGAATAAGCTCAGGCTCCACTCCGTCCTCGGGGTGGTCGCCGGACTTTGTAAGAACTCCAACGACACAGGGGAACTCTTCTGTCAGCGCTTCCGCGTAGCCCTCTATGTCAAGATAGCTGTATTTGTCCTGTGTGCCGAGAAGAGCGCAAAGCTGACTCTCATCGGAATTCTTGCGAAGGAAAAGGTAGGATACCCCCGAGATCTCCTCGCCGAAAAATTCAAGAGTGAAGGCGGCAATGTCAACGAATATCTTAGGAATTATCTTGCATCCCTCGCAGGATACGATATTGTCGGTCTTTGCCTCGGAAAAGCCGAATTTACCGTCAGCAAAGCGAAGAACAGCCTTGTTTCTGTAGTGGTCGGGAGAAGCTGAAAGGATCTCGGAGACCTTGATCTCACCCTGTCCCGCCTTCCTGAGTGCCGCTTCAACGCCTGCTTTTTTAACTTCAAGCTCGTGCTCGTAGGTGATGTGGCGAAGATCGCAACCGCCGCACCTTTCAAAGTGAGGGCAGTCCACCTCCTGCCTGTGGGGAGAGGGCTCGTCTAAGGAGAGAACGTTTGCTATCTTAAAATTCTTTTTTGACTGAGTGATCTCGCAGGTAACGCTGTCGCCGTCCACCGCGCCGAGACAGAAGACAACGCATCCGTCAAGTTTTGTGATACCGTTGCCCATAAGGTTCATTTCATCTATTTTAGCTTTGAAGGTCATAATAAAAATCCTTTTTTGTATTTTTTTCATTATACAATTTCTCTCCCTTTTTGTCAATTCTCCTTAAAAACCAAATTGTGTTGTTATTAACTGTAATTTGAGCATATTTATACGGTTTGTTTTGCTTTTTAGGCCGTTATTTATCTGTTAACTATTACTTGATATACAAAACAACTAATTGATAATTGGATAATGTAAAAAGATTCATATAATTGAATTGTAAGCTTATAAAGATAAATCTTGGAGGTACCATAATGACTATAAAAATTGGTGCAGTTGTATAGGTCAAAGAAGTTGGTTTCATACAAAAGCTTCATACTGTTAATAAAATTAAATTTAGTAAAATTTTGCTAAAGATGTGACCATACCATAAAAAACGGTACTATACAGATGAAGGATCAAATGTTATAAAGCCTTTCAGCCACCCGTAAGATACGAGGCTGAAAATATGTATGTGTACAATTAAACATCATATTTTTCACAGAAACGGTACAGCTTCGGAAGAACAAAAAATATGATATAATCGCGAAGAAGTGTGACCTTTTACAATTTTTTGCGTTAGTTATAAATAAGTGAAATCAATGCGCATTGAAAAATATAAAAAAAGGAGTTTTGTCATGAAGAGAAAACAAAAGATATTGGCGTTAGCACTTGCAATTATTCTAGTGCTGACAGCAGTACCCGTTGCTGCGGTAACTTCTGATGATTTGATTCACGACGGATTTACTTATACCGTTGACTACGAAAGTCAAACGGCAGCGCTCAAGTGGTATTCGGGCAGTTCCAAAGAGGTACTTATTCCCGAACACGTGGATGGGTATTCCGTTACCAAAATTTTTGATGCAGCCTTTTACGGTTCAAAGGTAGAAAGGGTAGTAATTCCCAATACTGTAACGGCCGTCGGTGCTCTTGCTTTTGCTGATTGCAAAGAGCTTCGAGAAGTGATATTTTCCGAGAATATCACAAGCTTTGGGGAAATGGTTTTTTTGCGTTGTGAAAAGCTTGAAGCGGTAAGCTCGATCCCACAGGGAGTAACAGATATCACCGAAGGTGTTTTCAGCGGATGTAAGAGACTTAAATCAGTAGAGCTACACGAAGGAATTACGGTTATTGGTGATGAAGCATTTTATGATTGTACATGTATCACCGAACTGAATATCCCCGAAGGACTTGAAAAAATCGGCAGAAACGCATTTGCAAATACTGCATATTACAAAAGTCTTGAAAGGGATAGTGAAGGTATCCTTTATATCGGTGATTATCTGATCGATGCGGATAAAAACATTAAGGGTGACTTTGTCATCGGAGAAAATGTTGAGCTCATCGCGGATTTTGCCTTTGAGGATTGCCGCGATCTTTCAAGCGTATATATCCCTGCAAGTATTGAAAACCTTTCCTCTCATACCTTCTATAACTGTACTTCTCTTGAAAGCGTAACTGTTGAAGAGGGAATCAGGGGGCTCGGAAAATTTGCCTTTAGCGGATGCTCCTCTCTCGCATCCTTTGATATTCCGGATGGAATAAGCGAACTTTACGGAACCTTTGAAAAATGTACAGCTTTAAAGGAGATAGATATACCTGAGGATGTAAAGTCTATCGGTCCTTATGCATTCTTTGGCTGTGAGGGTCTCAGCAGTATAGATATTCCCGAAACTGTCCATTCGATCGGATTTGCCGCGTTCGGGCGTTGCAAGAGACTTTCAGAGGTATCCGTGCCCGAAAGCATTACCGAGATTCCCGACTGGACGTTTAAGGAGTGTACCGGGCTCAGAACTATCGATCTGCATAGCGGAATAACAAAGATATATTATGAAGCCTTTAAGGGTTGCACTTCACTTGAAAGCATAGATCTTCCTGAAAATCTTGAATATCTTGGATTGGGAATTTTTGATGATTGTAGCTCTCTTGTCTCAGTGACCATTCCCGCAAGTGTTCAAGAGATGCGTCCATCTCTGTTTGAAGGTTGCTGTTCACTTAAGCGAGTAGAGATATTGGCTGAGAACGTGGCAGATGAGTTTGTTTCCAATATGTTCGATGGCTGTGTATCCCTTGAATATCTTTACGTAGCAGACGGACTCAAAGAGATAAACTATGAGCTGTTTGAGGATTGTGTATCGCTTTCTGAGATCGTTCTTCCCCATAGCGTGGAAAAGGTAGAGGCAAATGCGTTTGCAAATACAGCGTTTTATAAGGATTCTGTAAATTGGGAAAACGGTGCGCTCTATATCGATAAGATCTTGGTAAAGGTAAAGGATAGTGAGGCTGATAAATTCAGCGTAAGAGAGGGAACAGTCTGCATTGCTGACGAGGCGTTTGAAAACACCTCATATTCTGTGATAACTATGCCCGACGGCATCAGAGCTATCGGAAAGCAGGCATTTGCAAACTGCAGAGAGCTTACCTGTATTGCATTGCCTGAGGGAATAAGTGAGATCGCTGAAAGAACATTTATTGGCTGTAAAAAGCTTGAATACGTTTCCATTCCCGAGGGAGTGGTCACTGTTGGTAAGCGGGCATTCTACGGGGTGAAAAACGGAATGAAGATAGATTTTCCCGTTTCAGTCACCAATGTGGGCGTGGAGGCATTTGTGCCCTATTTCCCTGAGGATGCTGTGGGCGAAATGTTTACAGTTTATTACAGAGGAGACGTTTCTCAGTGGAGGTCTGTCAGCTTTGAATATGGCAATGAATGGCTGACGGGAGTGTATATCGAAAAAGATGTGCGCAGAAGGACCAAAAACGGTGATGTCGCAGGCGACGGCGTGATAAGCGCTGCGGATGCACATTTGCTCAAGCAGTATATGACCGGATCTGTTGATGACAGTCATATAAACTATGCTGCAGCGGATATAAACCGCGACTGTATGGTAAACGCCAGAGACCAGATCATGCTTAAAAGAATGATCGTCGGTGTAGAATAAGCTTTTTTCATGGGTATATCCCTCTGGGGGTGTCTTCCGATTTCGGAGACACCCCCAAACTTTTTTATATCGTCTGTTTGTCACCGATCATATTTACAAATAAAAAAATATGTGTTACAATTATGTGTACAATAACAGATAGGAGCACCTTTATGAAATTCATAGAAACAACTCTCTGGCAGGACGGCAAGGAGCGTTGCGTCACCTTCAGCTATGACGACGGCAGGATCGAGGACCGCCGCCTCGTCGCGCTTTTTAATAAGTACGGCCTGAAGGCAACCTTCCATTTGAACAACCCCGGCTTTGAAAAGCATTTCCCCCAATTTCTGAGTGATCCCGAGTTCGTCTCCCCCGAGGAATATAAGGAGCTCTACCGAGGCCACGAGGTCTCCTGCCACGGCGAGCAGCATTCCTTTATGTACTATACTCCCGATGAGTATATCCGCCGCGAGATCAGAGAAAACAGAAGATTTCTTGAAAGCGTAATGGGATATCCCGTCCGCGGTATGTCCTATCCCTTCGGAAGCTTTGACGACAGAGTAATTGCGAATTGCCGCGCCGAGGGAATGGAGTATGCAAGAACAGCATCCGAGTCTATGAGCTTCGGCATCCCCTCCGATTTTATGAACTGGACGGGCACCTGCCATCACGAAAGAGCAACAAAGGAGCTTTTCGAAAAGTTTATGTCTCCCATGCTCTATGGCTTTATGCGCCTTTACTATATCTGGGGCCATAGCTATGAGCTGAATACGGAAGAGAAGTGGGCTCATATGGAAGAGGTGTGTAAGACCGTCAGCGGTCACGAGGGTATCTGGTACGCAACAAATATAGAAATAGTTGATTATATCAATGCTCTGAGAGGTCTTCGCTTTACAGCAGACTGTACTGCGGCATATAACCCCTCCTGCACGGACGTGTGGATAAAGGTTGACAGAGAGCCTGTATGTATTCCTGCAGGCAAGACCGTAGCTCTTTAAGAGATTTGAAAATTCGGAGGTAATAATGGCATTTATTGATCTTAAATATTATTCCGCAGTCCTCGGTATGCAGACAGAGGCGGCAGTAATACTCCCTCAGCAGGACACGCAGGGCGAGATAGGCGTGGATAACAATACCCGCCCAGGCCCTTATAAGTGTCTCTATCTTCTCCACGGACTCAGCGACGACCATACCATCTGGATGAGAAGAACTGCCATAGAGAGATACGCATCTCAGTACGGCATCGCCGTGGTAATGCCCAGAGCAGATAAGAGCTTTTATACCGATATGAAATACGGTATGAAGTATTATACTCATATAGCAAAGGAGCTACCTGCCCTTATCCGTCAGTTCTTCAACGTGTCGGCAAAGAGGGAGGATAACTATATCGCAGGTCTTTCCATGGGCGGATACGGCGCCTTGAAGATAGGCCTTCGCGAGGCGGGCAGCTTTTGTAAGGCGGCAGGCCTTTCTCCCTGCGGAGATATGAAGGCCCTTGTAGGCTCGGGTGGCTTTGAGGAGGTAATATTCCCCATATTCGGAGAGGATTATTATATCCCCGATGGTGACGATCTTCTCGCTCTTTGCGAGGCGAGAAAGAACGACCCCGACTGCCCTAAGATATTTGTGGCAATAGGCACTGAGGACTTTCTTTATGAGAATTGCCGCTCTTTCAAGAAAAAGCTTGAGGACTGCGGCATAGACCATCAGTGGCGAGAGGGCCCCGGCGCTCATTCGTGGGACTATTGGGACGAGCAGATAAAGCACGTCCTCTGGTGGATGTTCAGAGAATAAAAAAATTGCGGCAAAGCCGCAATTTTTTTATTCTCTGTTCTTTTCTCTCTTCACTGTTCTCTTTTATCTCTTCTCTGAAAAGAAACCTTGATGAAGAAGCCATAATTCCAAGATAACCGTACCGTAGGGGAGCACTGTGTGCTCCTGCATATCAGCACGCAAGCGAAACAAAATTTGATGCACAAACAAACGCTGAAGATATACGGTGTTGTAGGGACAGGCGTCCTCGACTGTCCTCTACAGACGCAATAAAAAGCTGTAAATATAGTTTCTGTGGACGGACCGTCGAGGACGCCGGTCCCTACAAATAATCCTTATCGTTTCCTCAAAACTGTTAATTATTCCTCAAGCTGACGGGCGAAAAATCCTGCCGCCGTCTGAATGAGCTTTGCTTCGAGACCTCCCTGAAGGGAAGGGGCGTCGCCGTTTATAACGGAGGCAACGCATCCCGTAATGTCCCCCCCTGAGATAATGGGCATAGCGCAGCTGATAAAATGCTGTCCCCCGTCAACGACGGGTATCTCTTCATTCCCGCCGCCGGTGTAAAGGCTGCGCCCCTCAATGATCTCCTCAAGCTCACGGGAGAGCTTGCGGTCCATATATTCACGCTTGGGAAGCCCCGCCGAGGCTATAACGCTGTCCCTGTCGCAAATGACAACGGAGAGACCGCAGGTCTTGTTGAGGGTCTCCGCATAGTGGGCCGCAAACTGAGATATCTCCCCGATGGGAGAATACTTTTTGAAAATTACCTCCCCATCCCGATCGGTGTATATTTCAAGAGGGTCACCTTCACGAATCCGCATCGTTCTTCTGATTTCTTTGGGGATAACGACTCTGCCGAGATCGTCTCCACGTGTCAAGTATTCACCAAGACTTTTTAAAATCCTTTATTTTACAGGGTTTTTGGCACTTTTGCCCTTTGTCGAAAAATGAATAGAATGAGGTATAAAAACACCAAGACCCCAAAAAATAATAGAAACCGGAGGATTTCTGCCGGTTTCTATATTACGGGTAACTCTTACTGTAGTCAACATCGAACTTCCATTTTATATCTAATGAGCTGTTGTCTCGGACTATAATTTTTTCTATGTCATCGTACATTCTTGATGCCAAAAGAGCATCGTCGATTTCAGATAAGGCGACAATCTGCTCCATAGCTTGTAGACTTTCAGCTTCTTTGCGTTCTTCATTGACCGCATTCTCAATATCAACTTCTATAATCGCGAGCTCGCCTTGTAACTTTTCTTTTTCGTCAGCCAATAACTGCTTTCTTCTTACGAACTCATCCCGGGAGACTCCATCAGAACGATATTTCTCATAAAGAGATGCAACCTCACCGCTTATTCCTTTGATTTGAATCGTGATGGATTTGTGTTTGGATTTTAGAGCAGGTATCACACTGGGCTTTTGTTTAGTCTTTTCTTCCTCGTACTGTTCGGATATCAAATGGATCTGCCTCTTATAAGTTAAAAGGACAACCTCCTCGATTGCGGTCCTGCTCCATTTGAGTCCGGTGCAAGGCGCACCTTTTATATATAAAGGTGTCGCACAGGAATAATATTCATCAGTTCCAAATGTCTTTCGAAGACGACGACCACAGTGACCGCAGTAATACACTCTATCACGACGGTCCGTTTTAACCTTTGTGTGGGTTTTGACCTTCCGCAGTGCATCATTGGCTGCGTAATACTCCTCATGCGTGACGATGGCCTCATGCATATCTTCATTGATTACATAATTCTCGGGCGCATTTCGCGTTTGTGCCTTTGCTCGTATGGTTTCGTTATAACACTTAAATGTAACCATAGCCCCGGTGTATTTGTAATCCTTAATTATGCGAATGACTGCCTGGTGGCTCCACATAATATTGTTCGTCATATTCTTACGCTTCTTTGTCTTCTTCGTCTGCATCGGAGTAGGCACGCCACGTTCATTGAGCATCCGTGCAATCTCGGTGGATTTTTTACCTTCAATTGCCCATAAGAATATGCTTCTAACGATCGGCGCAGTTTTTGGGTCTGGAATCATCTGATGCTTTTGCCCCTTCGGTTTGGTATAACCATAAGGACAGTGGCATACATATGTTCCTTTTTCCATGAGCATATGCTGAGTTGCTTTCA
>JAFQDC010000039.1 GCA_017416205.1 Clostridia bacterium
AGGGGAGGATATCATCCTCCCGATATCTGCACGCGAACCAAACATAAAATTCAGGTGTTCTTAATCCTACGCTATTGTTCTGAAGTGCTGGAGGATACTATCCTCCCCTACGGCTGATTCCGTTTGCACGGCGCGATACTTTATTATTTTCTTGAATTTCAAAATAATTACAAATGCTTTATCGCAACCTCTGTAGGGGAGGATATCATCCTCCCGATATCTGCACGCGAACCAAACATAAAATTCAGGTGTTCTTAATCCTACGCTATTGTTCTGAAGTGCTGGAGGATACTATCCTCCCCTATGATGCTGAACATTTTATGGAGGAATTGTATGGAAAATGAATTAATAACGCGAAAAAGAAACAGATTAAAAAATTATGATTACAGTTCTTCCGGAGCTTATTTTATTACCATTTGCACAAAAGACAGAAAAAACATTTTTTGGGCAAAAGATCAAACACACTTGGTCGGTGACGACATCGTCACCCCGAAAAAAGAAATAGAATTATCTCACTATGGTAGAATTGCGGAAATCGGAATAAAAATGATTCCGATATGCTATCCCAATATTGAATTAAAACAATATGTTGTGATGCCGAATCACATACATATGATACTTTTTATACCTTATGATAACGGAATAAGAATACACTCTACCACATCAATCCCAACAATTGTCGGACAAACCAAACGGCATATTGCCAAAGAAATTGGCTCCCCAATCTGGCAACGCTCTTTCCATGACCACATTATCCGAAACAAAGAGGATTACGAGAAAATTGCAAAATATATTCACGAGAATCCATTACGATGGCAGTATGATTGCTTCTACAACAAAGATACATAATAAATCCCGATAATACTAAGCATAAATTATCGGGATTTATATATCATCTTCTGATAAAATATGGTTGGCAAGGGGGGAGCATAATGGAATGGATCATAGGAATGCAAAGAGCAATTGATTATATCGAGAGCCATATCACAGATACAATAGATTATGAAATAGTTGCTGCACAAAGCTTTTCATCAAGCTATCACTTTCAACGTGTATTCAGTATCCTTTGCGGTTTTACTGTCGGCGAATATATTCGCAACCGAAGGTTATCGCTTGCAGGAGTAGAGCTTGCTACCACGAACACAAAGGTTATTGAAGTTGCGCTTAAATACGGCTATGAAAGTCCGGACAGCTTTGCAAAAGCATTTCAAAAGTTTCATGGGATATTGCCATCACAAGCTCATAATAATGGCAGTAATCTCAAATCCTTTTCCCGCCTTGCGCTTAATATTTCATTGGAAGGCGGTAGTATAATGAACTACAGAATCGCAGAAAAGGAAGAGCTGACCATAGTTGGACATAAAAAGAAATGTCTTGGCAGCCCGACAAATACTGAGATCACTTACAAAGAAACAAAGGATCATTGGTTATCAACCAGAAGCTATCAACAACATATGAAGAAACTGAGAACAGGGGCTCCTATATGGTATGATATCTATTCAGATTTTACCGATGGTGGTTTTACACATATGATAGGTATTGAGTCAGATTGTATTCCGGACCATAATGATTTAGAAATCATAAAAATACCTAAACACGAATATGCGATTTTTGAAACAAAACGTTGTGAATCCCCAGATGACGAGTGGGCACCACTTATGAAAAAGATCATCTCTGAATGGATGTACAATACAAATTATGTGTTATCGATCATCCCCAAATAAACAAACAATATTTCGGCGAGGATCGGAACAATCGGTATATAGAAATATGGATCCCTATCGAAAAGCACGGTAAAGTGTAATCGCAAACCTTGTAGGGGAGGATATCATCCTCCCGACATCTGCACAGGAATCAAACAAAAATATAGGTATCCTTAATCATACGCTATTATTCAGAAACACGGGAGGATAATATCCTCCCCTACAAGATCAAATTACAACAAAAACCTCCCCCAACGGGGAGGTTTCTTCATTACATTTACGCATCAACGGAATTGATGACCTCTTTTACTTCTTCTATGGAATACTTTTCGTAAAGCTCTTCCTGATGGGCGTTATACTTTTCAGTCTTAAGAGAAAGGATAGCATCCTCTTTCCACTTAAGGTCGCCGTCGCCAACGTAATATACGGTATAGAAATATCCCGTTTCCTTGAATATTTCCGTGTCGCCGGTGCTTCTTTCCTCCTCAAAGAGCCACCTTACCATATCGGAGGGGATACCGTTCTGATACTTTGAAACGCCCTTTACAAGGCCGCCCTCAAGGTTTGTGTTGGTGTCCTCGCTCTCGTTATACGCAAGCTCTCCGAAGGAGTGCTCCGTTGCCTCTCCCGCCTTCCACTGAGAAAGAAGATCCTCAGCGTGAGCTCTTGCCTTATCCGCTGTCAGGTGAGTTTCAACCTTTGTTACGATATAGCGGATGGTCTTCGTTACGTAGTCCTCCTTATAAGGAGCCTTCTTCAGGAAATACACCTTGTATTCTCCGTCTACCTCGTCGTAGTCCTTAAAGGTCATGCCGTCCTTTGCCTCGTCAGAGTAAGCCCACTTTGAAAACTCGCTGTATTCATCATAGATCCTGTGTGTATAGTAGCACTTCTCCGTATCCACCTCATCCTCGGATACGTTCTTCACCTTTGCCATATGGCTGAGTATGTAATCGTCAAAGCTGTCAGCATCGGTGATCTTTGCCGCCTCGTCGGCTGCCGCAAGAGCATCGCTGTCCTGCCCCTCGTCAAAGGTGTAGGCGATGTAGTCCACGTAATAGAATATTTCGCGGTTCTCTTCAACGTGGGATGCGATCTCATCATCGGAAAACTCGTAAGAGTCAACGACGCTGTTATAATACTTAAATGCAAGGGTCTCCTTTTCCATAAAGGAGCTGATGACCTCTGCGTTTACGTCATAATTGAAGAGATAGAGAAAGAACTCAGCCTCGGTGTAGTCGTAGTTCTTCGCATAGTCCTTGTATGCCTTAACGTTTTCGGCAACCGTTTCAAGCTCCTCCTCTGAAAGCTCCATGCCCTCAGCCTTTGCAGCCTCGAGAAGGACCAAGAGGTTGTTCATATAATCAACAGTCTGATCCATAAGGTGAGAGAACCAGGTAACGTCATCGTAATACACCTGATCCTTGAGAGAGCTCTGAGTGTCGATATTATACATATCGATGCTTTCCTGATCGGTGAACTTGAAATCGTTATAATTCTGATAGAAAACGTAGGATACCTCGCCTCGGCTGAAGCTGAAGTTTTCGCTCTTCAGAGCTATGTCCTCTGCGGTATAGGGAGATTTCTCGCCGCCGATGATCTCGCCCTCCTCCTCGTTCTTGCAGGCAAAGAGGGAAAGCGCAAGGATTGCGCAAAGGAAAAGTGCAATTATTCTTTTCATAGAAAAATACCTTCCAAATAAACTGTTTTTACATTATAACATCAAAATAACCTTTTTTCAACAATGAACAGGAATATTTACAATTACCTGCACGTTGTATTTTTGCAAAACTCATTGAACTTATGTTCTTTTTTTGATAAAATAATAAAAAATGACGTGAAAGGAGGGGATAGAATGACCCTAACGTTAACTTCACCTGTAACAGCCCTGCGCGGCGTTGGAGCGCAAAAGGCCGCGGCCCTTGCAAAGGCAGGAATATATACGATAATGGACCTTGTGCGCCACTATCCCCGAGCCTATCAGAACCGATCTGACATAATCTCCGTGGCAGAGGCGGCGCTTATCTGCAGAACTCAGGAATCAGTCCCCCCTGCAGCCTTTATCCTTACCGTTGCAGGCGAGCCCAAGGTATCAATGATCAGAAGAGGTATGACACTTCTGAAATTCAAGGCCTTTGACGAAAGCGGTATGCTTGAAGTTACCTATTTCAATCAGCCCTTTTTGAAGGACGTTTTCCACACGGGGGGAGTTTTCCGCTTTTTCGGCCGCCCTGCTCTTGGTGCCGGCAGAGTTCAGCTCAATTCCCCAATTCACGAGCTATATTCCCCCGAGATCCCTCTCCCTCCCATCGTTCCCGTTTATCCCCTCTCTCAGGGCCTCAGCCAGAAGCTTATGCAAAGCCTTGTCAGAGAAGCCTTAAAGGTGGCGGCAACGGAGCTTTTTGACCATATCCCCCGCCCGCTTCTTGAAGAAAAGGGGATATGCACCCTTTCCTATGCCTTGAGAAATATTCATCTTCCCAATGATACGGACGCTCTCGAAACTGCCAAAAAGCGCCTTGCCTTTGACGAGATGTTTCTCCTCTCCCTTGCAATGAGCTCTCAGAAAAAAAAGAGAGAGGCTGACGGCGCGCCCATCTTTTCAGACCGCGACGTCTCCCCCCTTCTTTCCTGTATGCCCTTTGAGCTGACGGGAGCGCAGAAGAGAGCCGTTTCGGATATTTCCTCAGACGTTGCAAAAACGACCCCAATGTGCCGTATTCTTTGCGGCGACGTTGGCAGCGGTAAGACCGCAGTTGCTGCCGCAGCCCTTTATATGGCGGCAAAAAACGGGTATCAGGCAGCTCTTATGGCGCCGACGGAAATACTTGCAAAGCAGCACTACGCAGACCTGACAGAGCTTTTCGGAAAGCTTCGTATGAATGTTGCCCTCCTTTGCGGCTCAATGACTGCCGCAAACAAAAAGAAGGTTCGTGAGTCCCTTGCATCCAAGGACGGGCCGAAAATCGTGGTGGGCACCCACGCTCTTCTTTCCGACGGGGTTGATTTTTATAATCTCGGCCTCGTTATCACTGACGAGCAGCACCGCTTCGGAGTAAATCAGAGGGCGGCGCTGAAGGGCAAATCCAAGGGCTGCCACTCACTCGTTATGAGCGCAACCCCCATACCAAGGACCCTTTCTCTCGTTATGTTCGGCGACCTTGACGTTTCCCGCCTTGACGAGATGCCCCCCGGGCGTCAGAAGGTGGGCACCTTCTGCGTTGACGAAAGCTACAGGGCAAGGCTTCTCGGATTTATTAGAAAGCAAAGAGACGAGGGCCACAGGACCTATATCGTCTGCCCTGCCATTGAAGAGGCCCCCAAAAAAGCCGAGGACCCCGAGGAAATGGCAAATCTCCTTCTCATTCCCGATCTTTACGACAGCGAGCCGCCCCTGAAGGCCGCCGTTCAGTATGCAGAGGAGCTTTCAAAAACGCTTCCCGATCTGAGAATAGGCTTTATTCACGGAAAGCTTAAGGCTCCGGAAAAGGATCGGGTGATGGAGGCCTTTGTAAAGGGCGAGCTTGACGTTCTCGTTTCCACCACGGTCATCGAGGTTGGCGTTAACGTTCCCGAGGCCACCCTGATGGTTGTTGAAAACGCGGAGCGGTTCGGCCTTTCTCAGCTTCATCAGCTGAGAGGACGAGTTGGCAGAGGACGCGCCAAGTCCTACTGCATCCTTGTTTCAGACTCGAAAAACGAGGTCTCAAAGCGCCGCCTTGACATTATGTGCAAAACAAACGACGGCTTTAAGGTTGCAGAGGAGGATCTTAGGCTGCGAGGCCCCGGAGATTTCTTTGCAAAGGGCGGAGAGTTCCGTCAGCACGGCGGAATTGAAATGCCCTTCTCCTCATCAATATCGGACACGAGCGTTGCCGAGGCGGCAGTTGAGACGGCACTTGCAATAATAAAAGAGGACCCCGATCTTTCAAGCCCCCGTCACGCCCTCCTTTCCCACATAGTAAGCTCAATGTACGAAAGCTCAAAGGATACCATAAGCTGAGTATAGCATAACTATTGCAGGAAATAATAAAAAAGTAACGAACTTATAAATGGCTGTCTCAAAATACGAGACAGCCGTTTGTTCTTCAAATTTTGGTTTGACGGGGGAGATAGATGCAAAGAACTTTTTTGTAAAAAAGTTCTCTGCACTCTCAAAAAACTTTAGAAAATGAAAAACGCAATGTTGTAAGCAATACTTTATTATGTTTTTTCCCATAGTTTGAAGTTTTTTGCGGAGCTTTTTTACAAAAAAGCGACATATAAACCGTAATTTGAAGAACACACATCTGGAGGGCCGACAGTCCCGACAAAACAAACGAGGTACACTTTGATATTTATTGATATTATTGCCGCGCTTTTTATGGGCGCCCTTTCGGGAATGGGCATTGGAGGGGGCGGACTGCTCGTTATTTATCTTACCCTTCTCAGAGGGACGGAGCAGATAAGCGCACAGGGACTTAATCTCTATTTCTTTCTTTTCGCGTCGGCGGCCTCCCTTTTCGTTCACGCCTGCAAAAGAAATATCAATTACTCCCACGTGCTGCTCCTTGCCCTTTTCGGAATGCCCGCGGCCCTCCTCGGCGGCTATACGGCACAGCAGACAGACCCCGAGACTCTTAGAAAAGCCTTCGGTTATATGCTTATTTTTGCAGGAGGCCTTTCCCTTTTCCGCCTTATTTGTGCATTTTTAGCAAAGAATAAAGAAAAACAAAAAAAGTGAAGAAAATCCCTTTACAAATCTGATATGTTGTGATACAATAACTAAGCGTGTCAGCATCCCGGACGCAGGAAACTGTTCCTTTCAGAGGAATGATTCACCCGCCTCGCCTGAGATGACCGATACGAAAATAAATTTTTATGAGGTGAATACCATGATCACAAAGGAAGAAAAGACCAGAATCATTGAAGAGTACAAGACTCATGAGGGCGACACAGGTTCTCCCGAGGTTCAGATCGCGATCCTCACTTACAGAATCAAGACTCTCACAGAGCACATGAAGGCTAACAAGAAGGACCACCACTCCGGCCGCGGACTTCTCAAGATGGTTGGTCATCGCCGTAACCTTCTCGCATACCTTCAGAAGGTTGACATTGAGCGCTACCGTTCAATCGTTGAAAGACTCGGCCTCAGAAAGTAATTCCACTTTTAGCCGAGAGCCAAGAAAGGCTAAGTCGGCTTCGTCAGGACTTCGGTCCTGACGGGGCCTATATTTTTGCAAAATTGTCTTCAGGGGTTAGCAGTTAAATATTTTACTTTCAAAAAACACCGCAAGGGCATCGCACAGATATTACGGCTATATGTTAGACCGACAACTAGCCGTAGGGGAGGATATTATCCTCCCGCAATCTGCACACGAACCGAAACAAGATTTGATGCACAGACGAAAAATCAACGATACCCATTATTGTAGGGACAGGCGTCCTCGACTGTCCTACTAACGAAACCACATTTACCGCGAGACGATACGTCTGTAACGGACAGTCGGGGACGCCTGTCCCTACAGGTTAACCGACCGAATTTCGGTATTCCTAATTCTTCGCTATCGTTCTGAAAAGCGGACGACCAATGGTCGCCCCTACAAAGAAATTGTTCGTCTTGCCTGTTGACGTTTCGCAGTGAGCAAATGTGTATCCGCCCGAAAGCATACATCGGTCTTTCGAAAGTAACGTATTTAAGTGCTAAACCATTGAAGGCTTCTAAATAATAAAATTTAAGGAGAAACAAAAATGTTCGAGAATTATAAGACATTTTCTTATGAGCTCGCAGGCAGACCTCTTACCGTTGAAGTAGGTAAGGTTGCAGGTCTTGCAAACGGCTCTTGTATCGTTCGCTACGGCGAAACCGCAGTTCTTGCTTGTGCTACAGCAAGCGCACGTCCCCGTGAAGGAATCGACTTCCTTCCCCTTTCCGTTGACTTTGAGGAAAGAATGTACGCCGTAGGTCGTATCCCCGGCGGTTATCTTAAGCGTGAGGGCCGTCCCGGCGAAAAGGCTATCCTTACAAGCCGCGTTATCGACAGACCCCTCCGTCCCCTCTTCCCCAAGGACCTTCGTAACGACGTTAACGTATCTCTCACAGTACTTTCCGTTGACTACAACTGCTCTCCCGAGATCACCGCTATGATCGGCGCATCCATCGCTCTCTCCATCTCCGATATTCCCTGGAACGGCCCTATCGGCGGCGTTTTCATGGGTATGACAGAGGACGGAAAGCTTATGGTCAACCCCACTCAGAAGCAGCGCGAGGACAGCGTTCTTGAGCTTACAGTTGCTGCAAGCGAAGAGAAGGTAGTTATGATCGAGGCAGGTGCTAAGGAAGTATCCGACGACGATATGTTCAAGGCTATCATGATGGCTCACGCAGTTATCAAGCAGCTCCTCGTATTCATCAGAAATATCGTCTCCGAGGTTGGTAAGCCCAAGTTCACATACGAGTCCGGCGAGCTTGACCACGATATGTTCGACGAGATCTTCGCATACGTTGAAGAGGACGTTAAGGCAGCTCTCGACACTGACGACAAGAACGTTCGTGACGAGAGAATGGAGCCCATTCAGGACAAGGTAATGGAAGCATTCCTTGAGAAGTATCCCGACCTTGAGGTAGTTTACCCCGAGCTTATCTATAAGATCCAGAAGAAGATCGTTCGCAACTGGCTTCTCGTTGACAAGAAGAGAGTTGACGGCAGAAGAATGGACGAGATCCGTCCCCTTGCTGCTGAGGTTGGCCTCTTCAACCGTATCCACGGCTCCGGTCTCTTCACCCGCGGTCAGACACAGGTCATGACTCTTGCGACCCTCGGCCCCATCAGCGAAGAGCAGATGCTCGACACTATCTGGGAAGAGCAGTCCAAGAGATATCTCCACCACTACAACATGCCCGGATACTCCGTAGGTGAGGCAAAGGCCTCCAGAAGCCCCGGAAGACGTGAGATCGGCCACGGCGCCCTTGCAGAAAGATCCCTCGTTCCCGTTCTCCCCTCTATCGAGGAGTTCCCCTACGCTATCCGTCTCGTTTCTGAGGTAGTTTCCTCCAACGGCTCCACATCTCAGGGTTCCGTTTGCGGCTCTACTCTCGCGCTTATGGATGCAGGTGTTCCCATCAAGGCTCCCGTTGCAGGTATCTCCTGCGGTCTTATCACTGCAGAGGACTCCGACGACTTCATGACAATGATCGACATTCAGGGTCTTGAGGACTTCTACGGCGATATGGACTTTAAGGTAGCAGGTACTCACAAGGGTATCACATCTATACAGATGGACCTTAAGATCGACGGTCTTACACCCGAGATCATCGCTGAGGCTCTCGAGGTAACTCATAAGGGCCGTGATTACATCATCGACGAGGTAATCCTTAAGGCTATCCCCGCTCCCCGCGAGGAGGTAAGCGAGTTTGCTCCCAAGATGATTTCCATGAAGATCCCCACCGACAAGATCCGTGAGGTTATCGGCTCCGGCGGTAAGGTTATCCAGAAGATCACAGCAGATACAGGCGCTAAGATCGACATTGAGGACGACGGTTCCGTATTCATCTCCGCTGTTGATAAGAACGCTATCGCTGCTGCTAAGAAGATCATCGACGGTATCGTATTCGAGCCTGAGGTAGGCGCGATCTACGAGGGCGTTGTTACAAGGATCATCCCCATCGGCGCATTCGTTGAGTTTGCTCCCGGCAAGGAGGGTCTCGTTCACATCTCCAAGCTCGATAATAAGAGAACTGAAAAGGTTGAGGACGTTTGCAACGTTGGCGACACCATGAAGATCAAGTTCCTCGGTGTTGACGAGCGCGGCAGAATGAACCTCTCCAGAAAAGACGCTCTTAACGCAGAAAACTAATAATTTAAGGGCTGTCTTTTGACAGCCCTTGTTTTTTCTATATTAACGTTCAAATTGGGTTTATTGGGAATGGTAAACGAAATTTCTGCAGGCGAAGGAGACGATTCAGACAAGTCCTTCCCCACGCGGGCGTCGAGTCTTACTGAACTTTAAGTCCCCGTGCCCGCTCTGTCAACGCACGAGGCGTTGACCCAAGTTAGTCCTTCCCTCAAAGAATTGGGGGAAGGTGG
>JAFQDC010000040.1 GCA_017416205.1 Clostridia bacterium
CTGTGGTTTGAAGCCACGGCGGTTATCTTTGTTTAAGGCGAAAATGCTGAAAACCCTTTATTTATGCGGTTTTTGGGCAAAAAGAAATCCAACTCCAACCTTGATAGCCTTGTATCAAAATTAGAGTTGGATTATGGTCGAAGTGACAGGACTCGAACCTGCAGCATCTTGCTCCCAAAGCAAGCGCGCTACCAATTGCGCTACACCTCGATATGTTTGGTTAAACTAATTAAAAGGAGCTGTTGCCGTCGCAATCAGCGACAGTCCTCTTTTGCTAAAGATCACAATTTAAATATATGATTCTTTCTCTTGTCCAATACGAAAAGTAAAGGAAGACCGAGTATAACACCCGAAATAAGCTCGCCGATCCCCACAGTCAGCATAAAGTAAGGAACGGCGCCCTCGATGTGATAAACCAGCTTCAGAACCCAGGGCACTATAAGCGCATTTGAGATCACGTTAGGGAAGGGAACCAGCACCTTAAGGAAAGTGGAATCAGTTTTTCTGGCGGCAATGCCTATGAGAAAAGCAAAGATCGCGCCCAGAAGAGTTGCAACGGAGCCAAAGACCACGTCAAGGGGCATACAGCCCGTAATAAGATTTGAAACGATGCACCCGAGAGTGAGCCCGGGAATTGCGGCAGGCGTAAACAGAGGGAGCACCGAGAGAGCCTCCGAGATACGCACCTGGATCTCGTGAGAAGCGAGACCGAAAGCAGCCGAGACGAGGGTAAGCACCGCATAGAGGGCGGCAATAATACCCGCCTGGCAGATAAAGAGGATGTGCTTTTTAGTTTTACTGTTCATTTTTGCGTTGATACCGAGAAGGTATCTCTCCGTAGTTTTGATTAATGTGAGGATTTTGCGAACTCACGGGAGTTATTATACCACTTCCGAAATGAAAAGTAAAGGAAAAAGCAGAAAAATCAGAAAGAATATTTTCTAATAAATTTTGATAATAAACGAGCCTGAAAAAACCTTAATAATAATTCAACGAACCGAGTTCACCCCCGCCCACCGGCACCACAAAACTCCCGAAGGTATATACCTCCGGGAGTTTTTCTTGTTGCGGGTAGAATAAAGGTTCTTGTGACTGACGTGAAATCGTCAGTTTTTCTATGATCCGATGATTTAGGGAGTTTCGGAGGGAATGTTTTGAAAAAATGTAAGAACGATTATAGTACAACAGTCTTCATAAGAACATTGTGTTCCTTTACTTGATGTGATATAATATAATCAAATTATTATATAGTTAATCATGCTATTTTGGGGGAAAGATGAAACTGATAGACATTATTTCTTATCTTGAATCTGAAGACTATGCTACAAAGATGAATAACATAATTAACGGTTTGCAGTATTTGGGGAATACGGTTTTAGAGGCCTATAAAGTTTGGGATGAGTGGTTTGAGAAGGCAGCCCCTAAACTAGAAAAAATCATATCTTCAATTAGTGTCGCTGGATTATCCGAAGACGAAAAACAAAAACTGAAAGATAGCTATACGGAGTGGGGAAAATATGGTTGGTCATATAATACCACTTCAAGATATAATGATTTTTCCAATTTTCCAATATCGCTCGAATATGCAGATGAATTTATGGGTAAATACTGCACTGATGAAGAGATAATTAACATAAAGACTAAATTGTCAGAATGCGAATTGAATATCAATGATTTAGACGAAGCGCTATTCTGTTTTCAACAGGGAAAATACAAGTCTTGTGTTTTAATACTTTTCTCTTTGATAGATAATTTGTTAATCAGAAGGAATAAGACTTTCATAGACAAAAAAGACAAGAAGGTTAAAGTAAGGCTAGGAGGATCCGCAATAAAAGCTGTTAAAGAAGATAGCGAGAGTGATTTTGAAAAAGGCATATTATTCTCTCATTTGATTTTCCTCAATACCTTAACATGTTTGAGTAAAATTTTTGAATACGGTAACAATTTTGAAGATCAACCTAAAATAATAAATAGAAACTTTGTTTCTCATGGAATGTACGAAAGAGAAGTTTCTCGAATCGATTGCTTTAAGGTATGGTCTGCTTTATATTCATTTGCAGTAATTTATCCTACGGTTGAAAGTTATCAAGTCGAAATCGGACGAATGGAAGTTTGATAACAATCTGAGCGGTTATATTCCAAGTGGAAGGATGTGAGCAGTGTGACAGAAAAGAAAGAAGAAAGATATGTGAGCAATAATGCTCAATTTATAGCTGAATGGAATTGGGACAAAAACAATAAAATTGGATTAGATCCTTCAAAGATAACGGTTGGATCGCACTCTAAGGCATGGTGGATTTGTAAATATGGACATGAATGGGAAGCTGAAATAAAAAATCGTGCAAAAAGCGGGACGGGATGCCCGTATTGCTCAAACAAAAAAGTATTGATAGGTTTTAACGATTTGGCAACAACAAATCCAGAAATTGCTGCAGAATGGCATTTTGAAAAAAACAAAGAATTGCTGCCAACAATGGTGTCTGAAGGATCTATTAAAAAAGTATGGTGGAAATGTAGCAAAGGGCATGAATGGCGAGCGCTTGTAGTTAATAGAGCTGTTCGTAAAAGTGGGTGTCCTTATTGTGCTAATCAAAAAGTATTGATAGGCTTTAACGATTTGGCAACAACAAATCCAGAAATTGCTGCAGAATGGCATTTTGAAAAAAACAAAGAATTATTGCCAACCATGGTGTCTCCAGGATCTAATAAAAAAGTATGGTGGAAATGTAGCAAAGGGCATGAATGGCAAACGCTTGTAGTTAAAAAAGCTGTTCGTAAAAATGGCTGTCCTTATTGTTCGGGACATAAAGTTCTTGCTGGATTTAATGATTTGGCTACTAATTATCCTGATGTTGCCAAAGAATGGCATCCAACAAAAAACGGAGAATTAACACCATATAAAGTTTCAATCAGTTCAAAAAAGAAGGCTTGGTGGATTTGTACTAAAGGTCACGAATGGCAATCTGTAATAGGAAGCAGAACGGCTTTAAAAGCTGGTTGTCCTATTTGTAATCAAGAGATGAAAACATCTTTCCCTGAACAAGCCATATTATTCTATTGCAAAAAAGTGACACATGCTGAGAGTAGGAACATAGATTTTGGTAAAGAAATTGATATTTATCTTCCTGAGTATAAGATAGGAATCGAACATAATGGAAAGTTTTATCACAGAGATAAAAAAGAATCTGATGGGCATAAAATAGCTTTTTTTGCTGAAAGAAATATTCGCATAATTACAGTTGCTGAAAGCTATGCAAATATTGTATGTGATGATATTATAGAGTATCAATTTTCCAATAACAAAGAGTCATTAAATTGGGCTATTCGAGAGCTGTTCAAAAAAATTGGTCTAAAAGAAATACATATAAATGTTGAAGGTGATATGGCAGAAATATATAGTCAGTACATTATTTCTGAAAAAGAGAATAGTTTGGAAGTAAAATTGCCTATTGTTGCCAAAGAATGGAATTATGAGAAAAACGGTTTGTTGACACCTAGTATGATATCAAATGCTTCAGGTAAAAAAGTATGGTGGAAATGTAGTGAGGGGCATGAATGGAAAGCAGCTGTCAATGATAGAAAAAAAGGATATGGCTGTCCATACTGTTCTAATAACAAAGTGTTAGAGGGTTTTAATGATCTTGCGACATTATATCCTATAATTGCTTCCGAATGGAACTATGAAAAGAACGAAAACTATTTGCCAACTATGGTTTTACCCGGATCCGGGAAAAAGGTATGGTGGAAATGTAAAAATGGGCATGAGTGGCAGGCAAAAGTTGTTACAAGAAAAACTGGAAATGGTTGTCCACAATGTTCTAAAGAAAGAGTAAAGAAACAAAAGTAAACTCTGCTCAAGACAAATAGCATTTATCCCCCAACTTCGGTTGGGGGATTTTCTATTTAAGGAGGTAAATTGAAAAGCATACCCCGTGTCATGAGTGTCAGTCAATATATTGAAATACAAATAAAACCGTGATATAATTAATATACAAATATTGAACGGTAAAAGTAAAATAATCATAATCAATTGGAAAGGAACTATCAAAATGACAGAGCTTGAAAAAATAGCGTACGCGCGGACCTTTATGGAAAAGCTTGCCAACGGCATCAATCCCTTGGACGATACGCCAATACCCGAGGGCGATATTGCCAATAACGTGCGCCTGTCCCGTTGCTTTTTCTTTGTGTCTGACGTTCTCAAAAAGGTTTGTGATAACGGAGGAATCGGAAGGGTGGAAAAGACGATCCCGTTTTCTGTAACGGGGGAAGAGCTTTTGCGCTTTGAGTTTTCCCGTTATCCCATAACGGCAAGCGAAATATCCAGAAGGCTTTGCAGCGTTGTGAATAATCCCCAGATGAAAAGCCTGTCCATTCCAAAGCTTAACCAATGGCTGATCGAGGCAGGGTATTTATATGAAAGCACCGACCCACAGGGAAAGACCCGCAAGATGCCCACAAGCAGAGGTCACGAGCTTGGTATTGTGACCGAGAAAAAGATGGGAAGGGACGGGGAGTATATAGCGATCCTGTTTGGAGAGCGTGCTCAGCATTTTATAATTGATAATATCAGGGCTGTATTGGGAAACCAATGATCTGCGACCGGCAGTATTGCAGGATTATCATCTGAGAAAAAATCAAATAGTGGCAAAATAAAACTCCCGAAGGTGTACCCTTTGGGAGTTTTGTATGTCATAACATATTTAAAGCTTTACTTTACTTTACTGGTCAGTTCTTTTGTATAACGTACCTATCTGCGTCGAATATAATCCCATTCTTTTCGTATTTGCTTTTAACAGTTTCAATATACGTCATACCGCATTTTCGCATGACCGCTCCCGAGGCCGCATTGACCGAAAAATGGTCTGCCTCAATAATCTCTATATCCATACAGGAAAAAGCAAAGTTAATAACGGCTTTCAGTGCTTCTGTGCCATAGCCCATTCCCCAAGATTCCTTTGCAATCATATAGGCAAAGGAACAGGTGCTTTTAATTTCATCAAAAGCAAGGAGTTGTATAATTCCGATAAGAATATTGCTGTCTTTCAGTGCAATGCCGAATCGGTAGTATCCACCTTTTTCATAGCTTTTTATAGACTTGTCAATACTTGTTATAGTGTCGGATATGGTTTTGTGAGTGTTCCAAAGCATATATTTGCATACTGTTTCATCTGAGGCAAATTTATAGAAGTTCTCGGCATCAGAAGGCATAAGCCTTCTGAGAACCAGTCTTTCTGTAGTCAATTCTTTGAAATTGGCATATTTCATACTGATATCCCTGCCTTTCTTTACTTTATTATACATTAAGGCGAAATTATTTCAATAGTGTATTTTTATCAGTATCTATGGTTTTCTTGCCATTCCATAGAAACTATGCTATAATAAACAAAAAAACGAAGGATCATTATGACAGAGGTAGTAGCAGCCCTTATCTGGGAGGGCGATAGATTTATGATATGCCAAAGGCCGCCCCACAAGGCAAGAGGGCTCCTTTGGGAGTTTGTAGGCGGCAAGGTAGAGGCAGGGGAGACCGGGGAAGAGGCCCTCATTCGCGAGTGCCGTGAAGAGCTTGACGTGACCGTTTCCGTGGGAGACGTGTTTATGGACGTTATTCACGAGTATCCCGACCTTCGCGTGCATCTCACCCTTTTCAATGCGAGAATATCCGAGGGAGAGCCGAAAATGCTTGAGCATAACGATATAAAGTGGATCACCCCCGCAGAGATCCCGAATTACGATTTCTGTCCCGCAGACGAGGAGATACTGAAAAAGATAAGTGAGGTTTTTGGAAAATGATTACGGTAAAACGCATCGATACCATTGAAGGCATCAAGGACCTGATCTTTGAACAGACCTATAATGCCGACATTGACAGAACAAGAAGCTCGTATTTCTATCATGGAATGCCCGATGCAAATTATAAATTAACCACCAGCCTCAGCAGAAATTGCAAGGATGCATACAAGGAGCTTGAGCAGCCGCTCCTTGATTATTTTATCAAATATGTTCGTATTGAAGATCCTGCAATCAATGAATCCATTTGGAAGGCAATGGTTATCGGACAGCATTACGGTCTTCCCACAAGACTTTTGGACTGGACACACTCAACCCTTGTAGCTCTTCATTTTGCCAACACGGAGGATAATTTAGACAAGCTTTCTCAGAGAGATTGCGCCGTGTGGAGAATCGATATGCAAGACCTCAATAAGAATTTGCCGCCAAAATATGTAGATTATCTCAACTCGAAGAATACCATCGTCTTTTCCCTTGACGGACTTTCGGAGGTAGCTGAAAGTATCGCTCAGTATGATGCCGATATGGGAAACCGAGCAATGGTTTGCTTTGAACCGCCTTCGGTCGATCTTCGTATTGCCAATCAGTATTCCTTCTTTTCTGCTATCCCAAACGGAATAACGGACCTTGAATCTTTTCTGGATTCTAATACTGAAAATACGGTAAAATACGTTATTGATAAAGATCTCAGATGGGAAGTGCGAGACATTTTGGATCAGTTCAACATAAATGAACGAATGATCTATCCGGGTAAAGCCGGAATTGCCAAATGGCTTGCCAGACATTATTTTGTAAAGAAAAACGATTGATTTAATATAAAGGAGTAAAGCTATGAAACGTGTTTATGAATTTCTTAAAAAAGCAGAAACCTATTATCTCGCAACAGTAGAGGGCGATCAGCCCAGAGTCCGTCCCTTTGGCACGATAAACGAGTTTGAGGGCAAGCTCTATATACAGACAGGCAAGATTAAGCCCACAAGCCGCCAGCTCATGGCAAATCCCAAGGCAGAGATCTGTGCATTCACTGAGGGAAAATGGCTCCGCATTGCCTGTGAGCTCATTGAGGACGACCGCATTGAAGCGAAAAAGGCTATGCTCGATGCATACCCAAATCTCCGCGGAATGTACGACGAGAACGACGGCAACACTCAGGTGTTCTATATGCAAAACGCGAGTGCTACCTTCAGCTCCTTCGGTGGCGCTCCCGAGATTGTTGAATTTTAAAACTATGAATTGATCACCCCCTGCGGAGGTAACATATGCTGCATAAGCTACATTACGAAAAGATTCTCTATAAATTCCAGCACTTCGAAAGAAAGCTGAACGCATATCTTTTTGAAAAAATAGAATCCTTATCTGTTTCAGCCTTCGTAACAAAGGATCAGTATCACTCAATTCCCGATGATAATAATTTTGAGAAAATCGAAAGCGGCTGGAGATGGGGAGAAGAGAGCGCTTACTGCTGGATAAAGGCAGAATATACCGTGCCCGAGTCTCTTTCGGGTAAGGATATTTTCGTTATGCCCGGAATGGGTGGCTATGAGGCAATGCTTTGGGTGGACGGAGTCCCCTTCGGCACTTTCAATACAAAGATAACCTATACCGCTCACGGTAACCATTACTGCGGCCTTGTGAGAAAGAATGCAAAGGCGGGCGAGAAGATAGAGATAGCCGTAGAGTATTACGCAGGCCATACCTATCACGGATGTAATCCCTTTTCTCCCGATTATACCCCATCCTTTGATTATGCCTTTAACAGCCTGGACATTTGCGTAAAGAACGAGGAGATCGCCGATATTTATTTCGATCTCAAAATAGTTTTGCAGCTTGCCCTTGACCTTCCCGATGAAAGCTTTATGAAGGCTGCGGCTGTCAATGCTCTCACAGAAGCCCATAAGCACGTATATTATTTTGCCGATGACGTTTCCGAAGAGGTCTTTTTAAAAGCAGTTAAAGAGATACGTCCGTATATGAAAAAGGTCCTCAGTATGAAAAACGGCGACGTGTGCCCTGAGGTAGGCCTTGTGGGACACTCTCATATGGATACCGCATGGCTCTGGCACGTGGATGAAACTGTCAAAAAGTGCGCAAGAACCTTTTCAAATCAGCTGAGCCTTATGGAGCAGTACCCCTGTCATCGCTTCGTTCAGAGCTCCGCTTGTCATAGCGATATGATAAGAAAGCATTACCCCGAGCTGTTTTCACGTATCCAAAAAAAGGTGGAAGAGGGCAGATACGAGCCCAACGGAGCCGTCTGGGTTGAGTGCGACTGTAATATAACCTCAGGCGAGTCGATGATAAGACAGTTTATGTGGGGTCAGAGATTTTGCGAGAAATATTTTAATTATCGCGCCGACGCCTTTTGGCTTCCCGATACCTTTGGCTACTGCGCATCTATCCCTCAGATAATGAAGGGCTGCGGAGTTGATTATTTCCTTACAACGAAGCTTTCCTGGAATGATACCAATTCCTTCCCATATAATACCTTTTATTGGCAGGGAATAGACGGAACTCGGGTGTTTACCCACTTTAATACGATACAGTCCTTTCCCGACGTAAATGAGCTCAGAGGATGCTTTGCAAACACAGCTAATAACAAAAATCAGCCTACGGTAACAAATAAGCGCTTGATGGCATACGGCTTTGGCGACGGAGGCGGCGGCCCACAGTTTGAAATGCTTGAAATGGCAAAGCGCCTGGAGAACCTTTGCGATGTACCGAGATCTTATTTTACCTCAGTCAGTGATTTTATGAAGGATCTTGAAACTACCTGTATCGACCCCAATACGTACAGAGGTGAGCTTTATCTTGAGCTACATCGCGGAACTCTCACAAATCAGCATGAGATCAAGTATAACAACAGAAAAGCAGAATTCCTCCTTCGCGACCTTGAATTTCTCACAGTGTGCGAAAGCATAAAAAAGAGAATAGCCTGTGATGCTGAGAATACAAATAAGCATTACGAAACCCTTCTTATAAATCAGTTTCACGATATTCTTCCCGGCACCTGCATAAACCGCGCCCATGAGGAATGTAAGGCTCAGATGCGCTCTATGATAAAGGCAGTCAAGGAAGATATAGCCAATATCACCGGTGGAGAGGGGAAGTGTATCAGTGTAATCAATACCCTTTCCTTTGACAGAGATGACACTATCTTTGCCGCCGACTGTGAAAAGAGCCTTGAGGGCGTGTATCAGCAGATATATAAGGATATAGATGGAAAGGATATCCGCCTTATCAGAGGCGTGAGTATCCCCGCATTTTCATCGGTACAGCTGAATTACGGGGCGGGAAAAAGCTGTGACTGCTCTCCCTTTACGTATGACGGCGAAATCCTTAAGACTCCGTTTGCAACGGTGAAATTCGATGAGAACGGGCAGATATCCTCCTTTGTGGACGAAAGGGCAAAAAGAGAGCTTGTCACAAGCCTTCCCTTAAACACCTTCCTTATGGCAGAGGACGTTCCCGTAAACTGGGATAACTGGGATATCGATCCCGATATAGAGCTGAAGCTGAAGCCCTGCGCGACACTTCTTGAAAGAGAAGTAGTATCCCATGGAGACGTTGCATTTATCGTAAGAAGTAAGTATAGGATAAGTGAAAAGTCAACGGTAAAACAGGATATGATCTTCTTTGCCGACTCTCCGGAGGTAAGATTTGATACCCTTATGGATTGGCAGGATGACCACCGGTTTCTGAAGGTAGCCTTTGATGCGGGAGTGTGGGACGATCACGCAAGACATGAAATACAGTTTGGCTATACTAAGAGACCTACAACCAGAAATAACTCTATAGAACAGGCAAAATTTGAGGTGTGTAACCATAAGTATACGGATATCTCCGAGCCCGCCTTTGGAGTTGCAGTACTCAATGACTGTAAATACGGCGTGTCCGTAAAGGATTCCTGTATCAGCCTCTCACTTCATAAGGGAGGCACCCATCCCGATGTAAAGGGAGATAAGGGAATCCATAGGGCTACATATTCCTTTCTGCCTCATAACGAAGGGTTCAGCGCAGAGAGCGTAATACGTCCTGCTTATATGCTTAATGTTCCCTGTATCCTGTCAGAGGGCAGCTATGAGATCAAATCCCCTGTTAAGGTGGATAGACCCAATATCATAGTTGAAACAGTCAAGCCCTGCGAGGATAGGGATAGAGCCTACATTATCCGCCTTTATGAAGCAGAGGGAAGCCGTACAAACTGCACGGTAAAGCTTTCCGACGCAGTAAAGAAGTACGCAATCACAAATATGCTTGAAGAGGAAATTGAAGGAATTAAAGAGGGAAATACCCTTGATTTGAACTTTGGTCCCTTTGAAATAAAAACAATAAAGGCATACTATTAACGGAGTGAAAAATGACACTACTTACCCCCCGACTTATTCTCCGCCCGTGGAGGGAGGATGACGCAGAGGACCTTTATAAATACGCAAGGGACCCCGAAGTAGGCCCTCCCGCAGGCTGGCCCCCACATACGAGCGTTGAAAACAGCCGCGAGATAATAAAGGCAGTGCTTTCAGCCCCCGAGACCTATGCCGTATGCCTGAAAGAGGACGGGCGCGCGATAGGCAGTGTCGGGCTTAAAACGGGAGCGCAGACCGATATGACGGACAGACGTGACGAATGCGAGCTTGGATACTGGATAGGAAAGCCATTCTGGGGGCAGGGACTTATTCCCGAGGCCTCACGGGAGCTGCTTTGCCGAGCTTTTGAAGATCTTTCAATGAATACGGTATGGTGCGGCTATTATGAAGGAAACGAAAAAAGCCGCCGCGTTCAGGAAAAGCTGGGCTTTGCGTATCATCACAAAACTGAGGGTCTTGAGGTAAGCCTTCTCGGTGAAACAAGAACAGGTCATGTAATGTATATGACAAGAGAAATGTATGAGGAAATGAGAAAATGAATTTTACAGAAATTGCAAATAATAGACAGTCCTGCCGCGCATACGACCCCGAGAGGGCAGTGGAGCAGGAAAAGCTTGACAGAATACTTGAAAGTGCCCGCCTTTCCCCCTCCGCCTGCAACGGACAGCCCTATTTTATAACGGTGTGCCGCAAAGAGACGGCAAAAAAGGTTGCAAGGGCAACACAGGGCATGGGAATGAATAAATTTGCCACTGATGCTCCCGTGATGCTTGTCATCTCCGAAATGCCCTACGTGGCATCAGCGGCCCTCGGCGCGAGAATGAAGAAAAACGATTACCGTTCAATAGATATCGGCATCGTCACCTCCTATATCACGGCAGAGGCCGCCGCCCAGGGGCTCTCTACATGCATTCTCGGCTGGCTCGATGACGCAGAGATCCGCAAGATATGCGGTCTTGAGGGGGCTGTTCGCCTTTGTATAACTCTCGGTTATGCAAAGGAAGGCGATAAGCTGAGAGAGAAAAAGCGCAAAAGCATTGATGAGCTTGTGAAATTCATAGATTGACAGGGGAATTGTATGATAAGGGAATTAATGCACGATCCAATATTCCTCGGCGGAAGATCGGAGAACGCTTCAAGGGATGATATTGAAATTGCAAATGATCTTCTTGAAACGCTTATAGCTCATAAGGAGAGCTGTGTGGGGATGGCCGCAAATATGATCGGAGAGAAAAAGCGTATCATTGCTTTTCTTGATGAAAGCGGCAAAGCTCCCACCTATACCCTTATGTTCAATCCCGAGATAATCAAAAGGATGGCGCATATAATACGGAAGAGAGATGCCTGTCCCTCCTCGGCGGTCCGCGACCTTGTAAGCGGTATAAAAGCATCAAGGTAAAGTATCAGAACGCCGATATGCAGACACGGATCAAGACTTATACGGGCTGGACAGCCCAGATAATCCAGCACGAGGTAGATCACTGTAACGGAATACTCATATAAAACAGACTGTCGAAAAAGGCGCAGAACAAAAGCCGCAAAACATATAGTATATAGTTAAGTGAAAAACGCAGTAAAAAAGTAGAAATCCGCCGATTATTACGGCGGATTTCATTGTTAAATGCGGCTTTTTAGCCGCGAATTGTCCCTCTGTCGTACCTTTGTACGCCGACGACGGACAATTCACGGCTTCTGC
>JAFQDC010000041.1 GCA_017416205.1 Clostridia bacterium
AGACTGTCGAAAAAGGCGCAGAACAAAAGCCGCGATCAAAATCAGATCAAGAATAGCGGTAATTGAAGACCAAATAAGGTAGAAATCCGCCGAAGAATCGGCGGATTTCCGTATTTTATGCGGCTTTTTAGCCGCGATTTGAGTCTCTGCCGTACCTTTGTACGGCGACGAGCCTCAAATCGTGGCTTCTGCATCCTTCTCGACAGCCCGAGGTCAGTTTGTCGATAAGTTTATCGACAAACTGAAATGGTGAGTAGCAAAGCTACTCACCATTTTTTAAAAGTCAAGGTCTTTTATTACATAAGAGACTTGAAGAGCTCAGTGATATCCTCAACGCTTGTTTCTCTGGGGTTGCCGGGACGGCAAGCGTCGTCATATGCAGACTGAGCGAGGAAGGGGAGATCCTCTGCCTTTGCGATATCCTTAAGGTCAGCAGGGATTCCAACGTCAGCGCTGAGTGCGCGTACTGCGTCAACAGCTGCCTTTCTTGCCTCGTCAAGGCTCATCTCGTCAACACCGCAAACGCCCATAGCCTTTGCGATATCGCGGTACTTTTCGCCTGTTGCGGGAGCGTTATATTCCATAACTGTAGGAAGGATGATAGCGTTTGCAACACCGTGAGGAGTATCGTAAAGAGCGCCGAGAGTGTGCGCCATGGAATGAACGATACCGAGACCTACGTTTGAGAAGCCCATACCTGCGATATACTGACCGAGAGCCATACCCTCACGGCCGCAGTCACAGCCGTTAACTGCTGCGCGAAGACTCTTTGCAATGATCTCAATAGCCTTGATATGGAACATATCGCTCATTTCCCAGGCACCTGCTGTGATGTAGCCCTCGATTGCGTGAGTAAGAGCATCCATACCTGTTGCAGCGCAGAGGCCCTTGGGCATTGTTGCCATCATATCGGGGTCAACAACTGCAACAACGGGGATATCGTGAACGTCTACGCATACCATCTTACGGTTGTTCTGAGCGTCTGTGATAACGTAGTTGATAGTTACCTCAGCCGCAGTACCTGCAGTTGTGGGAACTGCGATAATGGGAACGCACTTTTCCTTTGTGGGAGCAACGCCCTCAAGGGAGCGAACGTCTGCAAAGGAGGGGTTTGTGATGATGATACCCACAGCCTTTGCTGTATCCATGGAGGAGCCGCCGCCTACTGCAACGATGCAGTCAGAGCCGCTTTCCTTAAAAGCGCAAACGCCGCCCTGAACGTTTTCGATGGTGGGGTTGGGCTTGATGTCGGAATAAACTGTGTAGGGAATATCTGCCGCTTCAAGAACTGCAGTTACCTTTCCCGTAACACCGAACTTTACAAGGTCGGGGTCGGAGCATACGAATGCTTTCTTAAAGCCGCGAGCCTTGATCTCGTCAGCGATAGCGCTGATAGCGCCCTTGCCGTGATAAGAGGTTTCGTTAAGTACAAATCTGTTTGCCATTGGTCCGTTCTCCTTATAATAAAATATTATATATAACGATTATACCATACTGATAAAGATATTTCAACAGGGCATTTTCATAAAGGGGATGCACAGTCTGAAAGGAAGTTGCAACGCAACTTCCTTTCAGCTTGTCGATAAAGGTATCGACAAGCTGACATCGGGCTGTCGAAAAGGATGCAGAAGCCGTGAATTGTCCGTCGTCGGCGTACAAAGGTACGACAGAGGGACAATTTGCGGCTAAAAAGCCGCATTTAACAATGAAATCCGCCGAAATAATCGGCGGATTTCTACTTTTTTACTGCGTTTTTCACTTAACTAAATACTATATGTCTTGCGGCTTTTGTTCTGCGCCTTTTTCGACAGTTTGAAAGGAAGTTGCAACGCAACTTCCTTTTAGATATTTATGTAACTTATTCGTTGGGAGATATGAACTTCCAGTAAGACTTGATATAGTCAAATCCGGACCAGAGGGTCATAACGATCATAGCGGCAATGGTAACGTAGGAAAGAATATGCCACTCCGCAAAGGGCTTGAAAGGAAGAACTACGGGCTCAAGGATAACTGTGCAGATGCAAACTATCTGAAGCACGGTCTTTACCTTGCCGAGCCAGCTTGCGGCAACAACGATGCCCTCGTTTCCGCTGACAACGAGACGGATAGAGGTAACAGCCAGCTCGCGGAACATTACGATAGCTGCAGCCCAGATAAACACGGGTCGGATATACTCATACTTATAGATAATTGAAAGAAGAGCACCGAAAACCATGAACTTGTCCGCAAGGGGATCCATGAACTTTCCGAAGTTTGTGATAAGGTTATATTTTCTTGCAATCTTTCCGTCAAGCATATCCGTAAGGCTTGTGATAACGAAAATAGCAAAAGCAACGATTCGGCAAACAGCATCGTTTGTGCTGATAAAGGGGATAGGCGCCATCATAACGATCATGAAAACGGGAACGAGGAAAATGCGAAGTATCGTAAGCTTATTGGGTAAATTCATTTTAATTCCTTATAGAGATATCGGTGTTGAATTTGCCTTCGGCAGACCGCTCTATTTTGCAGCAAATAACAGCCGCTTTATATATTCTACTACAAACAGGTCTATAAAGTCAATAAGTAAAACCGCAATTATAGGCAGAACGAAGAGCAAAAGCACTTTACCCGTGTTTTTTTGCTTTTCTGTTCTCTCTTCTCCCGTCTTTTCCGACACTATCTTTCCTGTGAACACGCAGGAAAGGGCGCCGAGAAATATAGCCGTAACTGCATATACTCCCGTGCAGATCTGATACGCAAGAAGAGAGCCCGTTCTTTCACTGACGGCGATGCAGACGTAATAGAGGGCTATCATCCACACGAAATTCACAGCTATAAGCGCAGTATGCCCGGGGCTCAGCCGCCTTACCTTTTTATAGTCGTTTTTATCTTCAAATTTTCTCATACTCAAATGATCCTGAAGGCTCCGGCACGGCGGACGCTGAGAACGTAGCAGTGGCCCTCGCCGAATACCTTTTCCATATACTCCTTAAATTCTGCGGTGTGAGCTGAGGGAACGAACGCCTGAACAGTTCCTGCAAAGCCGCCGCCGTGAACGCGCCAGGCGCCGCCGCGATCCTTGAGAAATCTCTCGCAAAGGCAAAGGGCAAGGGAAAGGCCCTGCTCCGAAACGTTTTTGGTGGTGTATACGTTTTGCAGATATCTGTAGCTTGAAAGTCCTGAAGCGATGACGTTTTCAAAGAAGGTGTTGATATCATCATCCTTCAGAGCCTTGGCCTGGGCTGAAACTCTCTCGTTCTCCTGCATAAAGTGTAGAGCGCGGAGCAGATGTCTGTCTCCAAGCTTTTCTCTTATATCCTTTGCATTTTCAAGAAGCTCAGCTTCTGATACCTCACGGAGAGCTTCCTTTCCGAAATATGCGGCAACAGCCTTCATTTCTGCGGGAACGGAAGCATAATCTTCGTTAAGGTCCGCATGATTTCCGCCTGTATCAATAATGCAAAGATCATAACCCTTTGCAGAAAGGTCGAAGCTCTGCTTTTCGATGACGGGGGACGTGGGATCCTCGAAATCTATGGAGATAAAGCCGCCGACGGCACAGGCTGTCTGGTCCATAAGGCCGCAGGGCTTGCCGAAATACACGTTTTCAGCAAACTGCGCCATTTTTGCGATCTCAACGTTATCAACCTTACCGTCATTATAAAGATGATTGAGGATGTTTCCGATCATTACTTCAAATGCCGCGCTTGACGAAAGGCCCGAGCCCTTAAGAACGTCGGACACTGTATAAGCCGTAAAGCCGCCGATATTCAGACCGCGGTCAAGAAAAGCCTTTTCCATTCCCGCAATGATCGCAGCGGAGGTGAATTTTCTTTCTTCAAGGGGGGAGTCGATCTCGCACCTGAGAACGCAGTCCTCGGGAAAGCCCTCGCTTTTTACGGTAACGGTGCCATTGTCTGTAGGAGATACAACTGCAAGGATATCAAGGTTTATTGCCGCCGCAAGAACCTTTCCTCTGTTGTGGTCTGTATGATTTCCCGAGATCTCGCTTCTACCGCCAACGGAAAGAATACTGATCTCACGGTCTCCGTAAAGCTCAATAAAGGAATCTATTGCATTTGCAATACGTTCCTTTTTCTTTTCAAGATTTTCAGGCTTCACTGTACACTCTTCAAGTATTACGGCGTCAGCGCCTCCTGAAAGTATATATTCACGGGTGTTTTTTGCTGTCATCATCATTCTCCTTTAAAAGGTTATTCCAACGGCCTCTGTGCAAAGACCTGTTGTCGTGTCAACGGTAAACAGTGCGCCTGATGCGTGGGGATCGCCCTCGGCGGGCTCGAAATATATGGGAGTACGGACTGTGAATTTATGAATTATGCACTCGGTCTTCACTCCGAGAACACCTGCCGCAGATCCCGTCATACCAAGATCGGTAATATATCCCGTTCCTCCCGGAAGGACCTTGGCGTCTGCTGTCTGAACGTGGGTGTGAGTGCCGAAAACAGCGCTGACACGGCCGTCAAGATACCGACCGAGGCACAGCTTTTCGCTTGTGGCTTCAGCGTGGATATCAACGAAGGAAAGATCGTATTTCCCACGATTAATTTCAAGGATCCTGTCTACAGTCTTGAAAGGGCTGTCCATGCTGTCCATAAACGTGGTGCCCAGAAGATTTATAACAAGTATTCTCCAGCCGTTGCAGTCCGCGATGCACCACCCGTCTCCGGGAGCGTTTGCGGGATAATTTGCGGGGCGGATCGCATAGGGGTGGCAGTCGAGATAGTCGTATATCTGCTTTTTCTTGAAAGTATGGTTTCCGCCGGTAATAACGTCGGCACCTGCATCAAATATCATTTCTGCGCTTTCGGGAGAGAGGGCGTTTCCCACGGCGGAGTTTTCTCCGTTTACTATTACAAAGCTTGCCCCGAGGGTGTCTCTCATACGTCTGAGTCTTCCCCCTGAAAGATACTGGCATCCCTGCGTTCCGACAACATCACCCAGGGCGAGAATTTTTATCTGAGCCATTAAAGCTCCTTCCTTTCTGTTATGAAAAAAGAGGCTGCAGCAAAAACATTAAATGTTGTTGATACAGCCTCTCATTTTTTAAAAGTGTTTTCTTTTGCTCTTGTTAAAGCTTGAAGAGGGATTAACGATCTCTCTCCAGTCAAGGTCACCGCGGTCAAGGGCGCAGATAATGACCTCCGCCGTAGCTATATTTGTTGCGACGGGAATATTCTGCATATCACACATTCTGAGAAGAGCATCGTCCTCTTCCTTTGAGAAAAATCCGGGATCGGAGCTTCTGAAGAAAAGAACCACGTCTATCTCATTGTAGGAAACACGGGAACAGATCTGCTGAACACCGCCGTGAGTACCAGAGAGGAGCTTTTCGATCTCAAGACCTGTAGCATCAGAGATATACTTACCTGTGATGCTTGTGGAGCATATGTTGTGCTTGGAAAGAATATTGCAGTATGCGATACAGAACTGCGTCATCAATTCTTTCTTGGAATCATCTGCGATAATTGCTATTTCCATGTTACCCTCCATTTATATTTACTGGCAAATTTTTTTCTTCAGCTTTCTCAGCCTTTTGATGCCTGAGAATACCGGTATATTTTCGCCCTCTATTCGGGCGGCAATGTTCTCGAAAGCAATTTTTGAGTCGCCGGGACGAAGAAGGAGTCGCTCGTGCATCAGCATAAGACTGTAGTCATAGGGAATAACTCCTGCAAGGACAGCCTTTGATTCATCAATAACGGTGAAAAGACCTCTGCGGCTGTCGCTGATGACGCCCTGAGCGTCGAAATTATTGATGATGATGCGAATATCGGGAACCTCAAGCTCAGTAAGTCGGGTGACCGTCTTTTCGGCACTTCTGAGAGCCACGGGCATCTGACCCGTAACTACGAGTGCCATATCGCAAAGCCTTGCAGTAGCGCGGACAACGCTGTTAGCTCCCGCTCCCGTATCCATTATTACGTAATCTGCCTCAAAAAATTCAGCGGCATCCTTGATTGCGAGACATATATTGTACGCATTGATCCTGCCCCCCTCCCCTGACTCTGATATGGTCTGGGGCGCACTGACCGCACAGGGAAAAAGCTTAAGCGCTCCGTCGTTTTTTGGAGCTTTCTTCCTCTTGCTGTTCTGATCGGGCAGATCTATATCTATTAAAGCCCCTTCTACAGAAGAGATCCCAAGAGCCACGTCCTGTATGGTACAAAGAACGCTGTCCTGAACTCCGAGAAGAATATCGAGGCAGGCATTGCCAAAGTCAAGGTCGCAAAGGAGTACTCTCCTGCCACCGGATGCCAATGCTGCCGCTATGCCGAGAGCTGCTGTGGATTTGCCCACACCGCCCTTTGAAGAGGCTATCATTATGAACTTATTTGTCATATTTCTACCTTATGGCGTATAGTATTAATATACTGACCGTAATACATCTTATTATAACATTATTTGCACTGCCAAGTCAACAATATTAACAACTTTTTTGATTGTTTTTTGTGTTTTGCTATATTTAATGACTAATAGTTGTCAATGAAGCGTCTTTAACGTTTCTTTTTTGACATAACAGCTCCGCAAATAATACCGCAGATTCCGCCGATTATATGTGTAAGCTGTGAAATGTTGTCGGAGGAAAGGATAAGATCGCTTATCTCCTGACCCAGATATATGATGGCAACAAGTATGAGGGATACGGGAATGTTTCCTCCTCTGATGCCGGATATGGAAGAAAGGAAGATCATCATAAAAACGATTCCCGATGCTCCGAGAAGGGCAGTGCCGGGGAAGAATATGAAATGAACAAGGCCTGATACGAGGGCAGTTATGAGTATCGAAACGAGAACGTTTGTGCTGCCGTATCGGTTTTCAACAACGGGGCCGAGAACAAGCAGCAGGCAGATGTTGCCGAAGAAATGAGCGATATCTGCATGACCCAGAGTGTGGCAGAAAAAGCGAACGTAGGTAAGAGGGTCTGTCAGGGATGCGCGGTAAACGCTGAAGAGATTTGCATTTGCCCAGCCGTCGGTGAGAGAGTTTGCGATAAGGGCCGCAAGACTGAGAAGTGCAATGGTCAGAATGACCGGAGAATCGTACTGTATTTTAAGTACAGGTCTTTTAGATGCCATTTTAGTTTCCTTTCGTGATCTAACAGAAAGCTATATACCGGATTTAAAGAACGGACAACAGATCTTTAACGACCTCGCCGCCGATTATATATCCCGCAACGGGAGGAACGAAGGAGCAGCTTGCGGGAATGCCCCTGCGGTGTTCTTCGTTGGGAACGCTAACCTTTTTCGGCTCTTCGGGGGACCAGAGGACCTTGAGCTTTTTGATTCCTTTTTCTTTAAGCTCCCGCCGCATGACCTTTGCCAGGGGGCAGACGGAGGTCTTATAGATATCAGAGATCTGAAAAGCCGTAGGGTCTGTCTTATTTCCCGTTCCCATACAGCTGATAATGGGAGTTTTTGCCTTGTTTGCTCCTTCAATAAGGGCAAGCTTTGCGCTGACCGTATCAATAGCGTCAACGATATAGTCGAAGGCTGAAAAATCGAACTCATGGGCGTTTTCGGGAAGGAAAAAGGTATCGGAAAGTGTGACCTTTATGTCGGGGTCGATATCTGCGATACGCTCTTTTGCTACCTCTGTTTTTTTCTTTCCAACAGTTGAGTGAAGGGCGATTATCTGGCGGTTTATATTTGATTCGCTGACGCAGTCGGAATCGCAGAGATACAGATTTCCGATACCGCAACGCGCAAGAGCTTCAACAACAGCTCCTCCGACTCCTCCGATGCCGAAAACGGCAACGCGGGCGCGGCCAAGCTTTTCCGAGGAGCCCTCGCCGAAAAGAAGCTCTGTTCTTGAATACTGTTCCTTCACCGTAAAATACCGTCCTTAATTACTTTATTAAAATTATACTTTTGCATACCTGCTTTGTCAATGTTGACGGGGCAGTTTTTTTGAGGTATAATGAATTTAAACTACAAGAGGAGAGGCTTTATGGCAAAGAGAAGATACGGAAAAAGAAAAAAAGAGCAGAATATGGGCAGAGTTCTTCTGTTTCTCGGTTCATTGCTTAAAATAATACAAATAATCGGCGCGGCGTTTTCTGTCGCATTCCTTACAGGGTCCGTTATGACTGTCGCAACGACCTGCCTTCTTGTGGGAGGTCTGTGCGTTTTTGCAGTTGAAAGAATGGATCTGTCTGCCGCATTTGCAATGGTGGCCGTTGTGGGACTTCTCGGCGGACTTATCCCTGCGGGAAAGCCGTTTCACTCTTTTGCGTTTATGGCGGTATGTCTTATCGGATTTGCGGGAATACTTTTGACAAGGAAAAAGCCTCTCGGAGTTTTCTTTGGAATAGCAGATGCACTTCTTCTCGTTCTACTTGCTCTTCAGTTCTTCGGAGTCCTTTCTCTTATGGCTCCTGTATTGACTGTAATACTTGTGCTGACCTACGCAGTATTTGCATTGGGACTCTTTATCTGATCTTACAGATGAACAGACTGTCGAAAAAGGCGCAGAACAAAAGCCGCAAAACATATAGTATTTAGTTAAGTGAAAAACGCAGTAAAAAAGTAGAAATCCGCCGGTTATTTCGGCGGATTTCATTGTTAAATGCGGCTTTTTAGCCGCGAATTGTCCCTCTGTCGTACCTTTGTACGCCGACGACGGACAATTCACGGCTTCTGCATCCTTTTCGACAGCCCGTGAAAAATGCTTGAAAAAATTCTTTTTTCAAGCATTTTTCTGTTTGTCTTCAAAAAACTGTCACATTGGGGCAATATAATATGTGTGTAAAATAAATATCCTATATACAAGAAAGGAATTTGACATGGAAGAATATAAGAATCCCGAGTTTACTTCCAATGATCCTAACGTTAAAGAGGATCAGGTACCTGAGAGTAACGCAGAAAATGAGATAAAGGCAGAAAGTGCAGATGTCAGCACTCCTGCGGCTGTCGAAAACGACTCAAGTGTCTCCGAAAGACCTGTTATTCCTCCCTTTGTGCCTCCCTATGATCCGAATAGAACATATACTTATGCTAAGGCACCAACGGAGAACAGAGGAGAGTATACCTATACTCAGCCTCCTCAGCCCGATGCAGCTCCTCCCCGTCCTCCCGTGGACCCTTCAGCTGCAAGACCCACACCTCCTCCGATGAGACCCGAGAGAACAGGCTCTCCCTCCAGCTTTACCGTGAACGGTAATATGGAGAATAAGGATGAGCAAAGGAGCGGCGAGTACCGATACGTTCCTCCCTATAGTGGAGTAGGCGCTAATACTCCAAATCCTCAGAGAGGATACGAGCCGGCACCTCCCGTGCGTCCCGTGGAGCACGAAAAAAAGAAGGAAAAGATCAAAACAGTCCGCACCTTCTCAACAACTGCTCTTGTATTTATTCTCATCGGAGCAGTTCTCCTTTCCTTTGCTTCCGGTATGCTTGGAGCTCTCCTTGTTGAAGGCGGATTTGAAAAAGAAATATTTACAGATGACGGCGGATCCGATAAGCCTGCAGGCGATCTTGTAATCGACAAGGCTGATGAGGATAAGGATAACGGCGACGACGGCGACAAGGAGCTTTCCGGAGAGCTTGAAGGAAGCTATGACATAAGTGACGTATGCGCAGTTGTAAGCTCATCTGTTGTTGAGATCTCCACAGAGTTTAATCAGACGGCATACGGATACTATCAGTACGTTCAGGAGGGTGCCGGAAGTGGCGTTATCATATCCAAGGACGGATACCTCCTTACAAACGCTCACGTTATTACAAATGCTCAGAACGGCAAGCTTGCAGATGCTATAAAGGTGCGTCTTACAAGCGGTGAGGAGTACGAGGCTGAAATAATCGGCAATGATGCGGATTCCGATATTGCGCTCCTCAAGATAGACGGCAAGGATCTCAGCGCGGCAACGGTTGGAAACAGCGATTCCATCAAGGTGGGAGAGCAGGTGATCGCCGTTGGTAATCCTCTCGGAGAGCTTGGTGGCACAGTTACAAGCGGTATCATTTCTGCAACTAACCGCGAGATCACCGTTGAAAACAATAAGATGACCCTTATCCAGATAGATGCTGCCATTAACCCCGGAAACTCCGGCGGCGGACTTTTTAATACAAAGGGCGAGCTTATCGGTATCGTAAATGCAAAGACTACTGACGTGACTGTTGAGGGACTCGGCTTTGCCATCCCCGTCAATGAGGCGGTAAACGTTGCAGAGGAGCTTCAGGAGCACGGATACGTGACCGGTAAGACTCATATCGGTATCAGTCTTGCGGACGTTACAGACTCCTTTACTGCTTACTATAACTTCCGCAGCCAGGCGACCGGTGTGTATATAGTTATGGTTCAGGAGGGCTACAACGATAAGGTCCTCAAGTACGGTGACAGAATTACGGCAATTGATGATAACGAGATCACCTCTTCCGAGGACGTTAAGGAGATCGTTAGTGAGAGTGAGGTAGGCGATAAGCTGACCTTTACAGTATCCAGAGAAGGAAAGATCATAGACGTTGAAGTTACCTGCTACGAATACGTGCCCGAGGGCGACGTTTCATTCGATGATAAATAATTGGAAAAGCAAAGCCATCCGATCGGTATAAAACCGATCGGATGGCTTTTTTACTTACTTATAATTTAGTCAGTTATTTCAACAATGCCGTCTTCCTTGACGGTAACGGTCATGCCGTCCTTAACGTAATTGAGGAAATCCTCGCCGAGGGAATCAACTACGGGCATTGAAACGCCATCTACCCAAACGTCAGCAAGGATCGCGCCTGCTGCCGCAAGAGAGTCGATGGGCTTTGAGAAAAGCATGCAAGCAGGCTGTCTTCCCATTGCCGCCGCACAGTAGAGAACAAGGCCGCCTGTTGTTGATCCGATGGTCTGGGGGAGGCAGAGAGCTGTTCCAACCATGGGCTTTCCGTAAAGATCGGGATTGTTCTGATCTCCGCACTTGGCCTGCTTATCGCCAAACTGGAGAGCATTCTGGAAGGATGCGAGAGTGTTAAGGCCGCCGTGAGATACGAGGGCGGGGGCTGTTGTGCATCCGGGAGTTACTACTCTTCCCTTAAACGTTTTCATCAGTTCTTACCTCCTTTTGTGATCTGGCAAAGGATCTCATCGTCTGTATAGTAGCGTGCTGTCGTATATGTACGAAGCTTGTTTGAGGATGTGATAACGGGCATCTTCTTGCAAAGAGGATTGTTCATATACATAAGAGGGCAGATGTAGGAGGTGATAACACCTGTTGCACGGAGTCTCTCGGCATAGGGAGTCTTGTTAAACTCCTCGAGAACGCCGGGCGCCGCTGTGAATACGGTGGGGATAACAACCTTCTTGTTGCCTGCCTCCTTAAGAGAAGCCTCAACTCTGTCAGTCCAGTCGCAAAGCTGCTGGAAGCTCATATGAGGACAACCCATAAAGCAAAGCTTAGGTGTTGCATCCTTATCCTTCCAGATAACGGGATATTCGTTCTTTACTCTCTCAAGCTCTTCGTCTGTGATAACGTATTCCTTTGCGCCCTCTGCGATAAGGCTCTCGCCCATCTCAACTGCCTCGGGAGTAAGATTTGCGATGTGGTAGAGACCTACCGCACCGTTTGATGCTGTAGCTGCGCCAAAGTCCTTGAGATACGTGCAGGCCGCGTCTGTAAGCTCGTTTCCTATCCACTTGTCAAGACCAACGATATAAGGAACGTCCTCCATAACCTTCATACCGATGGCAGAACCGAGAAGCTGAGCCTCGGGCTTCTTTGTCGTTTCGATCTTAACTACCCAGGTTGCCTTTCTTCCCTCATCTGTGAGAAGGCCGAACTCGGGAACGTAACCGACGATAGAACCCATAATATCGATAATACCGGAGTTACGGTTGCAGCGTGCGCCGAGAACGGAGTTTGCATAAACAACCGCACTGGATTCAGCCCAGCTGAGGACCTCGCCCTTCATAGGCTTGTTGCCTACCTCGTCCATATAGCACGCACAGGTAAATGCGTTTTCGTTGAGAAGGCCCAGCTTCTTGAGCTGATCCTCATAATAATCCTGCTTTGTGTACATAAACTTGTTGAAAACAAGCTTCTGAAGAAGGTTCTGAGGAACGTTCTTGTCAAGTGGTCTGGGGTCAACGGAGAACTTCTGTCCGCTGGAAACCCCTGCCTCAAGGAGCTTTTCCATAAGGTCATATACGGGGCTCATTACCTTGAGACCAAAGGAGGTAACAAGGTGGTTGTATTTGCTTGTAACGGGAACAAGACGCTCAGCGCCAAATGTTTCGCCGTACATTACCATGGTCTTCATTACTTTAGCCATGGTCTCGCCGCGCTCACCGTTAAGGATCGCCTGCTGTTCTGCTGTCAGAATCATATATTCAATACCCTTTCATTTTTATTAAGATGTTTTTCTCAGCCGAAGCTGAGAAAAACCACAATAACATTTCCGAAGGAAATATATCACTTGCCATCGGCAAATATCTCTGCGAAGCAATATCACTCGCCGAAGGCGAATATCACTCCAATGAAGCTTTAATTCATTAAAGCTTCATTGCCACATCCCACGCTCCCCAGATAACCGTACGGAGGTTGCCCACGCTTGCAGCATCACCGATAACGTGAACGTGACCTGACTTCTTTGCAATGGGCGCAGGATTATAGCCTACGGACATAATAACGGAGTCGCCCTCGATCTCAAAGCTCTTGCCTTCCTTGTCGCGAACGGTAACGTTTCCGCCGCTTACCTCGCAAAGAGCAGTTTCAAGATGTACGGGAACGGAATTTGTCTTGAAGAAATCGCGGAGGAAGCTTGTATTGGCAAGGCAAACGCCCTTTGTTACGATAAGGTCGTCCTGCATCTCAACGATAGTAGGCTTCTTGCCCTTGAGGTATAGATCATATGCGATCTCGCATCCCGTAAGTCCGCCGCCGATAACGGTGACCTTCTCGCCAACCTCCTTCTTTCCGAGAAGATAGTCGCAAGCCTCGATTGCATTTTCAGCTCCCTTAACGGGGATCTTCTTTGCTACGGCTCCCGTTGCGATGATGATCTCATCAGCATCAAGAGACTTTATATCCTTGATCTCGGTATTCATCTTCACCTCGATAGGATGCTTTGCTATCTCTCTCTTGTACCAAGCGATAAGATCGCGGTCCTTTTCCTTAAAGGAGGGAGCCGCCGCCGCAACGAACACGCCGCCAAGCTCGCCTGTCTTTTCGTAAAGAGTGACGCTGTGCCCTCTCTTTGCAAGGAGGATAGCCGCCTCCATACCGCCGATACCGCCGCCAACGACTGCGATCTTCTTCTGTTTTTTGGCAGGTGCGATATAATACTTCTTTGACTGCATGGTCTCAGGGTTAAGAGCGCAACGGGAAAGTCCCATGGTATCCGTAAGATCCTGAGTATTTGCGTGTCCCTTGGAGGAAGAGAAATTAAAGCAGCCTGCGTGGCAGCAGATACAAGGCTTGATATCCTCGATTCTGTTTTCAATAAGCTTTGTTACCCACTCGGGGTCGGTAAGGAACTGACGCGCAACGCCCACGCCGTCGATCTTGCCTGCGGCAACAGCCTCAGCACCAACGTCAGGCTCCATACGGCCTGCGCAGACTACGGGGATGTCAACGAACTGCTTGATATGAGCAACGTCCTCGAGGTTGCAGTTTTGAGGCATATACATAGGGGGATGAGCCCAGTACCAGGAGTCGTAGGTTCCGTTATCCGCATTGAGCATATCGTATCCCGCATCCTGGAGATACTTTGCAGCCCTTTCGGATTCCTCCATATTTCTGCCCACCTCGGTATATTCCTCGCCGGGCATAGCGCCCTCGCAGAAGCCCTTCATCTTGGACTCTACGGAGTAACGGAGGGATACGGGGAAATCGCTTCCGCATTCTTCCTTTATAGCCTTTACCACCTCAGCGGCAAAGCGATAGCGGTTTTCAAAGCTTCCGCCGTACTCGTCTGTACGCTTGTTAAAGAATTCCATAGAGAACTGGTCAAGAAGATAGCCCTCGTGAACTGCGTGTACCTCAACGCCGTCAACGCCTGCATCGCGGCAGAGCTTTGCTGTTTTTGCAAAAGCCTCGATGATCTCGTGGATCTGCTCTTTGGTCATTTCGGGACAGATGATATCGTGAGCCCAACGTGAGGGCTGAGGGCTGGGGCTTGCCAGCTCGTGGCTCGTGTCAATAATAGGCTTAACGAGAGCTCTCGTTACCTTATTTCTGTGAAGGGGGGCTACAAGCTCGGTGATCGCCCAGGAGCGGCCCATACCTGCGGTAAGCTGGATAAAGAGCTTTGCACCTGTCTTATGGATCTCATCCATAAATTCCTTCAGCTCCGCGAACATCTTGGGATTCTGCCAGAGCCATTTGCCCCAGAACGTATCTCTGAGGGGAGCGATTCCGGGGATGATAAGTCCTACATTGTTGTTTGCTCTCTCAAGAAAAAGCTTTGCCGCTTCCTTATCGAAGTGGCATCCGGTAAGCTCGAACCAACCGAAAAGGCTGGTTCCGCCCATAGGACACATTACGATCCTGTTTTTGATCTCAACGTTTCCTATTTTCCAGGGGGTAAACAAGGCTTCATACTTTTTGTCTGTGTTGCTCATAGTCGTTCTCCTGTATGTAAATTCATTATTATTCTATTATTCGGGAAGTCCCTCTTTGCTTATTGAATGCAGGTTTTCAACGATGGTCTCAAGAGATTTATAGAATATCCTTCTCTCATCATCGCTGAGACCCTTTCCGCCAAGCTCAACTGCCATTGCCGCCTTCAAGCGCACCTGCTCTGCAGCAGCCTTGCCCTCTTCTGTAAGGCAAAGACGGGCACGGTAGAGGTTTTTATTCTCACATTCCTTTATAAGCAGTCCCTTTTTTTCCATTGCATTAACGGCACGGGAAACATCGGACTTATCCTTTCCGCATATCTCTCCGAGACGCGCTGCCGTTATTCCCTCGGGGAAACGGTGCATCGTAGTCAGATAAATAGCGCAGGTACCCTTAAGATCGTGCTTTTCCATTTCATCTGCGGCGATCTTATGCCAATATCTGTGTATTTCTGCAATAGCAAGGGAAAATTGCTCAAAGCGTTCTATCATGGTATACCTCCGTAGGTAAGGTCAAATGATGTTGATATGCCCAACATCTCTATTATATACTCCGAACGTTGGATTGTCAACAACCTCTCTGTCTATCTTTTTGGTCTGTCTGAATATAATAATACAGGAAGGTCTTTTTTCTTTTGGGTGACTAAGATACCCTCCGATATGGAAATACTAAAGACACAAAGGAAGTTTTAAATTTCGGAGAGTGATATATTGTGAAAGTATTACGCGGTGATATTTTTTATGCGGATCTCAGCCCCGTGGTGGGCAGTGAGCAAGGAGGGCTCCGCCCCGTTCTCATAGTCCAGAACGACGTGGGAAACCGTCACAGCCCAACGGTCATAGCCGCCGCCATAACCAGCAAGCAGGGAAAAGCCCGTCTTCCCACCCACATAGACGTTTTCGGAAGCGACGTGGGCCTTGCGCGGGACTCCGTTGTTCTTCTTGAGCAGATACGGACCATTGACAAAAAACGTCTTCGTGAAAAAATGGGGCATCTTGACGATGGTCTGATGCACGCTGTAGATGAGGCTATCACCGTTTCATTTGGCCTTGGCGGGCCGGGATCGGATGTATTATAAGGATCACCGGATAAAAAACGGCTGTCGCAAGCAAATGCGACAGCCGTTTTTTTGTACTATGAAGGATCAGCCAACAATTATTCTGATCAGTAGGTTCGCATCCTTAGCGTTGATAACACCGTTCTTATCGATATCCATAGTCTTCATTGATATCGTATCGATATGTCCGGTCAGGTAACAAGCAAGGATAAACGAGTCTTTTCCATTGACGACACCGTTGCCGTCTGCGTCACCGTAAAGGATATCGTCTGCAGCAGCTAAGGGAAGAAGCTCGGTCTCGCAGTAAGAGCAAATACTGCAGACTCTTTCTCTTGTGCCGCATACATCCTCAGTGGATTCGCAAATAACGTGCCATTCGCCAAAGGTATGCTCCTTGCAGATATTATTGGAGTAAAGAACGATAACTTCAAGGATATCGTTGCAAACAGTACAACGCTTAACGGCAAATCCGTCAAATCCGTCAGTGGGGTGCATTACTATCTCAAGGTCTCCCGAAACACATTCATGCTCCTCAACAACGTCCACCACATAATCGTAAACGTTGCCATAGCTGTCCTCGATACGAACGGTTCCTCCCTCACTGCCTACAGGGGTCACAGATATCATTCCGTCTCCCTTGAAGCTGAGTATGCCATCTTCGTATACCGAGCTCTCATTATCACAGGAAAGTCTGAATGCCTCGCTGTGATCATGTCCGTCTGAGCTGACTATGTATACCTTGTAGCTTACGTCTCCCGTAGCATCCTTTGCTTTGATCTTTGCGATCTCCGCTTCGGTTGCCTTAATGTATCTGATGGCCTCTTCTTTGCCGAAGGGATCATCCATACCGGGAAGAAGCTGCATATAGGTGGGAACAGATTCCTCATAGAGCTCAGAGATCAGGACTTTTGTGAGAGAGCTTATGTATTTGCCCACGTCACTGACTCCGAAATACTGAGGTCCGGCATCCGTAACTGTGTAAGACCAAGGAATGGATGTAGTGTTTTCAGGATCCTCCGTCATAACTACACTTGTCAGCACAAATCTTACGGGGATCGCGCTGATCGCAGTTCTCAGCGAATCAAATATATTGAATGTGCTTGAGCTGTAATCGGGACTGTTGACAGTGTCAAGCTGCTTGCCGCAAGCCTTTACCTTATCCAGTACGGCGCGGATATCATCGACAGAATGCTCTGCGATCCATTCTGCGGGATCGGAGGTAATAGCATTAAGATATTTGCTGATACCTGTATTTGCAAGATCTGCCGCTGCATCAAGAGTCTTGCTTTTGCTTGATGAATACTTGGAAGAAAGCTCTGTTACCTCTTCATGCAGCTCCTTGGCCAGCTTAAGCTTTTCGTTTGTGAGATCTCCCGTAGCACTGATAAAAGAATCAAGAGCTGATGAGCAGCCTGAAATACAGCTTGTAAGAGAACCTGCAATATCTATTGCCGCGCTTACAGCCTTATATCCGTTGATGAGCTGCTCTATACCGTCGATCATACCTATAAGCTTTTCAAGCTCCCTTTCCATAATCTTTGATTCAAAGAAAATGTTAACGGAGATCTCCATAATGATCTGATCTCCAGGGTAGAACTCTCTGATGACACCTGAGGTTATCCACTCGGATTCTTCAATTCTTATATCGGGATCCTTGCCGTTGGAGTAGTATATCTCCATTCCCTGAATTATCTGAACCTTATGGCTAAGATTATACAGAATTCTGTCGGACACGTTTGTAAGGGTTATCTTTATGGGATAATCCTCTGCGTGATAAGCAGCGTTGGGGAACTCAAAATGGAGATGGAGCGCACTGCCGGCAAGCACCTGAAGCTGATTCTTGGAAACGAACAGATCGTCAATAGGCTCCTCAAAGGGCATTACCATTCCCTGAAGTCTTGCCTCAATGCCGTAGCTTCCTTCCTTATCGCCTCGAACGTACCAGTGAACACTTCTGCTCTCACCCTCGGGCACGTTTTCAACAGTCTGTGTAAGGGTCTGCTCATCACCTATCATTGCTGCAAGAGAGAGTCCGTCAGGAAGCGTGAGGGTGGCTGTGAGATCTTCGAGTGTGTCAGTCATGGAATTGTTGATGACAAGCATTTCAACGTCAAACATTTCCTTGAGCCAACGAACCTCACCGCGGATGATAAGATAGAAGTTTTCGGAAACGGGGTAAATATCCAGATTCTCTTCTTCGCCTGTTGCAGGATTGATTCTCGGTATGTGGAAGTGTCCGTCTCTTTCATCGCCACCGCCATCGCCGGGGATCCAGTAGACGCCGCCTCTGCCGGGATTGGAGCCTCCATCGGGGCCATCGGGGCCATCGGGACCATCGGGACCATTGATCTCGGGACCTGTGGTCGGGAATATGATCATTCCATCAAGATTGATGTAATAAAGAATACTGATCCAGTCTATTTCCGGAACGAACGTAAGCTTAAGCTCATATTTGTATACGTGCTGGTTTGAAGGATCGGAGGTATCGATTCCTGCTGCCTCGATCTCCTCAAGGCTCATAAGATGATGCTTAACCTCGGCATCGTAGGTCTTAAGGCTGCTGAGGCCAATGGGAGGAATATTGTTAACTCCGGGCTTGATCTTTACGTTAAGATTTCTTACAAGACAGCCCTCTGCATATGCTGATATCTGCTGTCTTCCAACAGGAAGAACAAGACTCAGCTTTCCGTCCTTGTCAGTAGTGAAGGTGTTTTCGCCGTCATTTTCGGTGGATATGAAGATCTGAGCATTTTCAATAGGCTCAAGAGTCTGTGCATTTACTACGGTGAAGTTTGCATATCCGTAGTTGTAATCTGTTGCATAGTCCTTGGTGAGCCTTTCGATCTCAGCTGTTTCCGTATGACCGCAGTACGTACAGGTCCTGTTCCTTTCTCCCTCGAGAAGGAGGGTTGCGGGACGGTCAACTATCCATTCACCGTAAGTGTGATCAGTGAGTTCTGTAAAGAATGCTTTGTAGCTGTATTCGCAGCTTTGGCACTCAAACAGAGTATATCCCTGTTCCTTGCAGGTAGGAGTAATGACGGTTTCTGCAAGACTGTGGTCGTTTTTGGGAATTACCTCATATTCTCTTTCGCCGCAAACAGAACAGTCTCTATACCTGGAGCCCTGCTCCGTGCAGGTAGGTTCGGCTTCGGTATACCAATCTCCAAAGCTATGTCCAAGGGGATCTGTGTATTCCGCTGTGTAGGAATCATCGCCCTTTACGCAGGTATAGACAGTGTATCCCTGTTCAGTACACGTAGGAGCGAACACCTCAGAAGCATAAGTGTGTCCCGTGGGATCAACGCTCTGTGTTTCTTCCAGCGAGCAAACAGAGCAAACTCTGTAGCGTTCACCGCTGATAACACAGCCTGCCTCTGTTTTAGCTATCCAGTCTCCGAATGAGTGTCCTGTGGGGGCTGTTTTTTCATCAATATAATATTCGTCACAGCGGCTGCAGGAGTAGGTGGTGTATCCTTCCTCTGTGCATGAAGGGGGAGTGATCTCTGCGGCATATTCGTGTCCGAGAGGCTCGACAAGCTCGATAAAGTTGTATGCACAAATAGTACATTCCTTATACTGAGATCCGCCTCTCGTACAGGTAGCCGCAGTTTCAATTGTGACCTCGTATTCGTGCTCGTGCTCGTCGAGGAGGAAATATCTGTAGGACGTATTCTCGAGAGCCATATGAGCTGCGGAGCCTGAGTAACAGTATACCGTAAGCTTTGAGCAGCCTCTGAAGCTATCAACTCCGAAGGAGGTAACGCTTTTGGGAACGCGGGCTGCGGTAAGGTTTTCGCAGTTTTCAAAGGCGTAATTTGAGAGAGTCTGCAGATTCTCGTTAAGAACAAGGCTCACAAGTCCGTCGCAGCCTGCAAATGCATAAGCTCCGATGGATATAAGATCTCGGTTAAGATTTATCATTCTGAAGCCTGTGCAGTTGTAGAACGCTCTCTCTCCGATGGTCTGCACTGTTGAGGGCAGCTCGAGGGTGGGAAGACTTGTGCAATTGTAGAATGCCCTGGAGGGGATCGTAATAAGTGTGTTGGGGAGAACAAGTTCTGTGAGACCGGTGCAATTTGCAAATGCATCGTTTCCTAAGGTAAAGCCTATTTTACTTACCACAATATCCTCTGCAGAATGTATATTGCCAACGTATCCTGCAAGCTCGTCAATGCTTTCCCATTCGCAAACATAACCGGTGGTGTTTCCGGCGATACCGTCGAAATCATTCCAATTATGTCTGTTTCCTGCTCCCCAGGCTCCGGCATATTTTTCGGTCCTGTTGTAATTATCCGGCTGGCCGGGATTCCAGGAGGAATAGCTGAACTCTTCTCCGGTTACCCATACCCATTCGGAAGAGCTGTCTCTTTCAGCACCGAGCCAGACTGTTCCGTTAATTGCTTCAGATAGCTTTCCGATCAAAGATTGCTCAGCTTCGTTCGTTACCGTAACAAGGTGTCCGCCGAGAGCTTCACATTTGGCTTTTGCCATGTTCCAGGCAACGGCTTCATTGAATACGGCGTAATAATGACCGTTATAGCTGATAATATCGAGTGACGGTGTGGTGTTGCTGAATATTACACGCTTGAGAGAGGTGCAGCCGTAAAAGGCTTCTCCGCCGATCGTCTTAAGACCGGACTTAAATTCTATTCCCTTGAGAGACGTGCACTGGTAAAATGCAGTGCCACTAATAGTAACAAGGCTTTCGGGAAGGATAACCTCTTCGAGATAGTTACAACCTCTGAAAGCATAAGCGGGAATAGCCGTAACACCCTCGGGTATCTCTATCTTCTTAAGATTTGTACATCCTCTGAATACAAATCCTCTTTCACCGTGGTCGTAATATGAACTTCCTGTA
>JAFQDC010000042.1 GCA_017416205.1 Clostridia bacterium
CAGAACAAACAAATGCCATTCAATCTCTCATTTCACGATTAATTTAAAAAGAATACAGTTCTCGTCAATATAGCAACCCTCATCCGTCACCGCCTATAAAGATAACAAGATCTTTTGCTTTAACTCTGGAAATACTATTCTTTTGAGTTTTTAGATACTGCATCGGTGACACCTTCCCCCGAATCATGGGGGAAGGACTAACTTGAGCCCTCGCTCATTCTGTAGCCGTAACGCAAACTTTAAATCACCCGTCAACCCGTAATTCGACGCATCCTCAAAAAGAAAAAACCGCCTTTCGGCGGTTTTCAATAATAAAATCAATTCTCGGAAATACCCTTTGAAAACTCTATATAATCGCAGGGGTCGGCGGCCGTGCCGTTGATCTTCAGCTCAAAATGAAGATGGCTGTCCTCGCTTATCTCCGAGAGGGCGGTGTCGCCTGCAGTTGCAATGACCTGTCCCTTTTCAACCTTGGTGCCTACGCCAATACCCTCGGGTATCTCATCGTAAAGGTTTTGATAAACGGAGACCGCGCCGCCCGTGTGCTCAATGGCAATACTCATTCCCATCATAGGGTCGTCCCATATCTCTTTCACGACACCCTCTGCTGCCGCCGCAACGTCACAGCCTGCCGCGCAGTAAAGGTCTACTCCCGAGTGGGTACGGTAGTCCTCCATCGTCTGTGAGAAAACGGGCACGGACATGGAATAATCCTTTATGATCTCGCCCTGAACCGGGGACATAAACTTTGGGAGAGGGCTTTCGGCTTTGTCGGCGTCCTCGCTCTTTTCCGTATCCTTTTCAGGCTTTTTCGTGTCCTCAGGCACTTTTTTCGTGTCCTCGGTGTCCTCGTCGTCCCCGAAGAAAACGTCCTCGGTGTCAAAGGGGGAGGTGAGATCGCCTGCGGAGAGCTGATCCTTTTCGCTGTCCTTTTGCGGCTCTTTTGTAGTGTCCCAGTTTGCAGGGTCGGAGGGATCGTTTTTTGCAAGGGCCGTTGCCACTGCGACCACTATGGATACCATCATCGCGATCACTACGACGGTAATGAAAACGCTTTGTCTCTGCTCTTTTTTCTTGTTTGCATTATTATTCATGGATGTATTCCTTTCCTGTAGGCTTTTCTACCATATTGTTTGCTCTTTGTTCCTTTTTTATACAGTATTATTTGGTATAATTATGCAAAATGGCGGCGTTTTTTGCAAAAAAATATTGACAGTGACAAAAAAGAGGTTTATAATGTGTGTATCTTAAACGGAGAGAATTAAAAATGTTTTCCAAGCAGTACTTCAGCGCATATTTTTATTTTTACTTTTACCGTGTGTAAAAGCTTTTTGTGCTGCAGGTAATGTTTGACCGAATACGATCACTTTCACGCAGCTGACACTGCGTGTTTTTTATTTACAGATCTCAATTGTCAGAGAGGAAGCAAAAATGGTAGCAATACTTAAGCCCGGTGTGACCGATGCCCAGATAGAGAGCCTTGTCAGGTGGTTTTGCGCAAAGGGCGTGGAGACCCACGTTTCCAAGGGAAAATATCAGACAATTATCGGCCTTATCGGTGATACAAGCAAGATAGATACAGACCTTCTCGAGGGTCTTGATATTATAGAATCGGCCAAAAGAGTAACAGAGCCCTTTAAAAGCGCAAACCGCAAGTTCCATCCCGAGGATTCTACCGTGAAGGTCTGTGAGGGTGTGGCATTCGGCGGCGGTGCATTCTCTATTATTGCAGGCCCTTGCTCCGTTGAAAGCTCAGAGCAGATAATCTCAGTTGCCGAAGGCGTAAAGGCAGGAGGGGCCGACGCCCTTCGCGGCGGCGCCTTCAAGCCCCGCACCTCCCCCTATGATTTTCAGGGGCTTCGCGGCGAGGGAATAGAGCTTCTTTTGCAGGCGAAGGAGAAAACAGGGCTCCCCATCGTTACGGAGATCATGGATGCACAGCATCTTGAGCTTTTCGAGAACGTCGACGTAATTCAGGTAGGCGCACGAAATATGCAGAATTTCGAGCTTCTGAAGGAGCTTGGAAAGACTGATAAGCCCATTCTTTTGAAGCGCGGTCTTGCCAATACCTTGAAGGAGCTTCTTATGAGCGCCGAGTATATAATGGCAGGGGGAAACGAAAAGGTGATCCTCTGCGAAAGAGGCATCCGCACCTTTGAAACGTATACGAGAAACACCCTTGATCTTGCGGCTGTACCTATGCTCAAGGAGCTTTCTCACCTCCCCGTGGTGGTTGACCCGAGCCACGCAACGGGAAGAGCACGTCTTGTAGGCCCTATGGCCCTGGCGGCTTGCGCTGCGGGAGCTGACGGAATAATGATCGAGGTGCATAACGATCCCGAAAACGCCCTTTGCGACGGTGCTCAGTCTCTTACTCCTTCTCAGTTTGCAGACCTTTGCGCACAGATCAGAAAGGTGCGCGAGGCAATAGCTGAATAAAGATCAAACCTAACCATTGGAAATCAGGTGAAAAAATGACTGTGGGAATTGCAGGTCTCGGACTCATAGGCGGATCCCTTGCAAAGGCCTATAAGGCGGCGGGGGAACATACCGTATACGGTCACGACCTTGATACTTCTGTAATAGAATTTGCCTCTCTTGCAGGGGCTTTGGACGGCGCGCTGACAAAGAATAATATAGGCAGCTGCGATCTTGTTCTTATCGCCCTTTATACAGGCGCGGCAATAGAATATATGGAAGAAATGGGCCCCTATATCTCAAAGGACTGCGTCGTTGTAGACTGCTGCGGCACGAAGAAAAGAGTCTGCGAGGCGGGATTTCGCATTGCAGAAAAATACGGCTTTACCTATGCGGGAGGCCATCCCATGGCTGGAACTCAGTATTCGGGCTTTAAGTATTCAAGGGCAACCCTTTTTAAGGGCGCTTCAATGATAGTGGTTCCACAGCGGTTTGACGATATAAATCTCACCCAGAGAATAAAGGATCTTCTTATGCCTGCAGGATTCGGGCGCATCACTCTTACAACTGCAGACGAGCACGACAGAATGATAGCGTTCACGTCTCAGCTTCCCCACGTTGTGTCAAATGCCTTTATCAAAAGCCCGACAGCCGAGACTCACAAGGGCTTTTCCGCAGGCAGCTATAAGGATCTGACCCGCGTTGCGTGGCTTAACGAGGATATGTGGACAGAGCTGTTCTTTGAGGACAGGGAATATCTGCTTTATGAAATAGATACGGTCATCAACTCTCTTTGCCAGTACAGAGATGCCCTTCGGGACGGCGACCGTGAAAAAATGAAAGAGATCCTGCGAGAGGGCAGGATAGCCAAAGAAAAGGTGGACGGAAGATGAAAACTGTTAAGGTATCCGCATCCAGCGAGTATGACGTTATAGTGTCCTGCGGGATCCTTCAGAGTGCGGGAGAATATATAGAAAAGGCCCTCGGCGGCCGTCCCCGCCTTGCAGTTATTACAGACGATATTGTGGATTCGCTCCACGGAGAGACCCTTGAGCGAGCGCTTTGCGGCTTTGATATTGTGAAATTCGTTTTCAAAAACGGAGAAGAGTCAAAAAATATCAATACCTACGGGGAGATACTTGAATTTCTGTCTGAAAACAGTATCACCCGTGCCGATGCTATCGTTGCCTTTGGCGGCGGTGTTACGGGAGATATGGCAGGCTTTGCGGCTTCAACCTTTCTTCGCGGTATCAGATTTGTGCAGATACCCACAACGCTTCTTGCAATGGTGGATTCCTCAGTCGGCGGAAAAACTGCAATCGACCTTCGCGGGGGCAAAAATCTTTGCGGCACCTTCTGGCAGCCATCCCTTGTGCTTTGCGATCCTCTTCTTCTTGATACTCTTCCCCCTGAGATATTCTCAGACGGAATGGCAGAGGTCATAAAGTACGGCGTTATCCGCGATTGTGAGCTTTTTGAAAAGCTTCTTTCGGTGAATGTTCGCGAGGACAGCGAGGACGTTATCGCTGCCTGCGTTTCCATAAAGCGTGATATCGTCAATGAGGATGAGAGAGATACGGGAGTTCGCGCTCTTCTCAATTTCGGTCATACTGCGGCTCACGGCATCGAAAAGCTTTCGGATTATAAAATATCCCACGGCAGGGCTGTTGGAATGGGTATGATGATAGCGGCAAAGGGAGCGGAAAGGCTTGGGATCTGCTCTCCCGAGGTATCAGAGCAGATAAAGAAGGCTCTCGAAAAATACAGCCTTACTCCAAATTGTCCCTTTGATGCTGTGGGACTTTGCGACTGCGCTCTTTCCGATAAGAAAAGAGCGGGCGACAGCATTACACTGGTTCTTCCCGAAAAGGTGGGAAATGCAGTTCTTTATAAGATAAATATAGAAAGCCTCAGCAAATTCTTTGCAGAGGGACTTGAATAATATGAACGTAACGGTAAACGGCAAGAGCCTCGGCGGCACTGTGGGGGCAATTGCTTCAAAATCAATGGCCCACAGACTTCTTATCTGTGCGGCGCTTTCAGAGGGACATTCTCAGATAAGATGTGAGACTCTCTCTGAGGATATAATGGCAACGGCCCGTTGCCTTCGTGCGCTGGGATGCGATCTCAGCTATACGGGCGGAGTGTTTTATGCAACGACCGCGGCGCGTCCCCTGAGAGCAACCATGGACTGCGGAGAAAGCGGCTCAACTCTGAGATTCCTTCTTCCCGTCATCGGCGCTCTCGGAGTAACTGCCCGCCTTGAGCTTTCGGGAAGGCTTCCCTCACGTCCCCTTTCTCCTCTTTATGAGGAGCTTTGCGCCCACGGAATGACTATTTCCCCTCAGGGCTCCTCGCCCCTTCTTCTTAGCGGAAAGCTTCGCGGAGGAGATTATACTTTGAGAGCCGACGTATCCTCTCAGTTTATATCGGGACTTCTTTTCGCCCTTCCTCTTTGCGAGGAGGATTCGCTTCTCCATCTCACCGGCAGAAGAGAATCCGCGTCCTACGTGGAGATGACCCTTCAGGCCTTGAAAACATACGGTATTAAAATTGTAAGCACTCCCGACGGATACTCCATCCCCGGAAAGCAAAAGTACCGCTCCCCCGGAATTGCAACTGTTGAGGGAGACTGGTCGAATGCCGCATTCTGGCTTTCAGCTGCCGCGCTCGGCGCCCCTGTCAGCATAACGGGGCTTGACACGGAAAGCCTGCAGGGCGACAAAATGGTAACTGCGGCGCTTGCGCAGATAACAGACAGCGGTGCAAAAGCTATGATAGATGCTCAGGATATCCCCGATCTTGTGCCTATCCTTTCAGTAGTGGCGGCCGCGCAGAAAAAAACTACGGTAATATATAACGCTCAGAGGCTCCGCCTAAAGGAAAGCGACAGACTTGAAACAACAAGCGCTCTTCTTCGGGCGATCGGAGCTAACGTGACCGTGACCGAGGACGGACTTCGCATAAAGGGAGATCCCGAAGGCCTCCACACGGCAACAGTGGATGCCGCAGGAGACCACCGCATCGCAATGGCGGCGGCTATCGCCTCAACGGTGGCAGGCGACATAACTATCCTAGGAGCTGAGGCCGTGAACAAATCCTACCCCGCATTCTTTGACGACTTCAGACGCCTTGGGGGCGTTGTGAAGGGGTGAGGAAGGATTTATATATCTGTACTTTCTTTGGAAAGAAAGTACCAAAGAAACTTTGAAAAAAGAGTATGGATGTAGATGAACTAAATTCTAAGAATAAACCCATAGCGTAAAGTTCTTTTGCTTCTTTTCTTTCGCGAGAAGAAGAACGAATGATTCAGAGCAGGGTTATGGCTACAGATAAACTAAATTCTAAGAATAAACCCATAGCGTAAAGTTCTTTTGCTTCTTTTCTTTCGCGAGAAGAAGAACGAATGATTCAGAACAGGGTTATGGCTACAGATAAACTAAATCCAAAAGATAAACCCATAGCGTAAAGTTCTTTTGCTTCTTTTCTTTCAAGAAAAGAAGAGAAAGGGAGAGTAATGTCAAGCACATACGGAGAAAAGCTTAAGATAACCATATTCGGGCAGTCTCATTCTGCCGCAATAGGCGTGACCGTTGAGGGATTGCCTGCGGGAATTTCTGTTGACACGGAAAGGCTGGCAGCATTTTTGTCGCGCCGAGCTCCCGGCAAGGACCCTACTGCAACGGCAAGAAGAGAAGCTGACGAGCCCGAATTTCTTTCAGGCCTTTCAGAGGGAGTCACCTGCGGTGCTCCCCTGACTGCAATAATCAGAAATACCAATACGAGAAGCGGAGATTATTCAAATCTCCGCGACTGTCCCCGCCCCGGCCACGCCGATTATACCGCAAGCGTAAAGTACGGCGAGGCTCACGATATTGCAGGAGGCGGCCATTTTTCGGGAAGACTCACAGCCCCCCTTTGCATCGCAGGCGGCATCGCTCTGCAGATACTTGAGGGTATGGGAATCTCAGTCGGTGCGCATATCGTCAGGATAGGAAACGAAAAAGCAGAGAGATATGACCCTCTCTCTCCCGATCTTTCTATCCTCGATACCTTCCCCGTAAAGAGCGAGGAGGAGGAAGCGAGGCTTCGCGGCGAGATCATGGCGGCAAAGGAGGCGGGAGATTCCGTTGGCGGAATGATCGAGTGCGCCGTAACGGGTCTTCCTGCAGGTCTTGGCGACCCTATGTTTGACGGCATGGAAAACCGCATTGCGAAGATAGTTTTCGGCATTCCCGCAGTTAAGGGCCTGGAGTTCGGCTGCGGAATGGACTGCGCCCAAATGAGAGGAAGCGAGTCAAACGACGCCTTCAGAATAAAGGATTCAAGGGTGGTCACCGCCACGAATAACGCAGGCGGCATCCTTGGCGGAATAACAAACGGTATGCCCCTTATTTTCCGCGCGGCAATAAAGCCTACTCCCTCTATCGCAATAGAGCAGGACAGCGTGTCCCTGTCGGAAATGAAGGAAAAGAAGCTGACTGTAAAGGGGCGCCACGACCCCTGTATCGTTCCCCGCGCCGTTCCCGTTATGGAGGCGGCAGCAGCGCTTGCCGTTCTTGATTGCATACTCAGTAAATAAAACATAAGGAAAGCTAAAATGGACCTTAACGATCTCAGACTTGAAATTGATGAAATAGACAGACAGATGGTGGACCTCTTCTGCAAAAGAATGGAGGTTGCCGTCAAGGTCTCTCAGTATAAAATAGAAAACGGACTTCCCGTGCTCGATGCAAACCGCGAGCGCAAAAAGCTTGCGAAGATATCGGAAATGGCGGGCGAGGATATGGCAGGATACGCCAGAACTCTTTATAATACTATTTTCGATATGAGCCGCGCAGAGCAGGAAAAATATATGCACCCCACAAGCCCCACAGCCCAGAAAATAAAGCGGTCGATGGATTCAACGGGAAAGATGTTCCCCGATTATGCCACCGTTGCCTGCCAGGGCGTTGAGGGCGCGTACTCTCAGATCGCGGCAGAAAAGCTTTTCAAGGTGCCCGATATTGAATATTACCCAGATTTTGAGGCAGTATTCAAGGCCGTTAAGGAGGGAAAATGTCAGTATGGCGTGCTTCCCCTTGAAAACAGCACTGCGGGAAGCGTAAATCTTGTGTACGATCTGATGATGAAGTATAATTTCTCCATTGTTCGCTCCACAAGAATACATATAGACCATCAGCTCCTTGCAAAGGCGGGAACTGAGCTTTCCCAGGTGCGGGAGGTGTTCTCCCACCCTCAGGCAATAAGCCAGTCTGCGGAGTTTCTGAAAAAGCTGGGAGTGAAGGTTACTCCATGTCTCAATACTGCGGCTGCGGCAAAAATGGTTGCGGAAAGTGAGAGAGTGGATATTGCGGCTCTTTCCTCCCGCTCCTGCGCATCCCTGTACGGCCTTGAGGTCCTTGAGACCTCCGTTCAGGATAAAGGAAATAACCATACGAGATTTATCTGTATCTCCAAGAACCGCGAGATATATCCCGGAGCGGATAAGACCTCAATAATGGTAGTCACACCTCACCGTCCCGGTGCGCTTTTCAGAGTTATGTCCCGCTTCAATGCTCTGGGCATAAATCTTGCAAAGCTTGAGAGCCGTCCCATCCCCGACCGTGATTTTGAGTTTATGTTCTATTTCGACCTTGAAACGAGCGTATATTCCCCTGAGTTTATGCAGCTGATTTCGGAGCTTGATTTTATGTGCGAGGATTTCCGCTATCTCGGCTCATATTCAGAAGTAATTTAAAAAGGATCAAAAGAAATGATATACGGACTTCTCGGCGAGCACCTTTCCCATAGCTACTCGCCCCTTATCCACTCAATGCTTGGAGATTATGAATACCGCCTTATTGAAAAGGCTCCCGAAGAGGTGGAGGAATTCATCAAGAGCGGAGATTATCAGGCAATAAACGTAACGATTCCCTATAAAAAAACGGTAATGCCCTTTCTTGATGAAATATCAGAGAGAGCGCAGGCCATCGGCAGCGTAAACGTGGTGGTGCGCCGTCCCGACGGAACTCTTTTCGGAGATAATTCCGACTGGGGAGGATTCGTGTCCCTCGTTAAAAAATCAAGAATACAGATAAAGGGCAAAAAGGTCCTTGTCCTTGGAGACGGAGGCGCATCTGTCACCGTGCAGGCAGTGCTTCGCCATATGGGAGCGCGAGTGGTGCAGGTCATCTCCCTTTTTGGCGAGGATAACTACGATAATATCGACCGCCACGCAGACGCCGAGGTCATAGTCAATGCGACCCCCGTCGGAATGTACCCAAAAAACGGAGAGCGCCTTGTGGATCTTGATATGTTCCCCCGCCTTTCAGGCGTTCTTGACGTTATCTATAACCCCTATAAAACAGCCCTTGTCCTTGATGCCGAGAGAAGAGGAATCCCTGCCCTCGGCGGTCTTCGTATGCTTGTGGCTCAGGCGGTAAAGGCAAACGAAATGTTTTTCTCATCTCCCCAAAAGCCCGGCGTTACCGATGCCATTGAGAAAAGGATCGCCGCGATGATGAAAAACGTGGTGCTTATCGGAATGCCCGGAAGCGGAAAGACAACTATCGCAAAAAGAGTGGCAGAGCTTACAGGCAGAGAGTTTGTAGATATTGATGCCGAGATCGTAAAGGTGGCCAAAAAAACCATACCCGAGATATTTGCAGAGGATGGCGAAGAAGCATTCCGCCGGCTTGAAACACAGGTAACGGGAGAGGTCTGCAAAAGGAGCGGCTGTATCATATCAACAGGCGGCGGAGTCGTTACCCGTCCTGAAAACCGTGACCTTGTAAGGCAGAATTCAACGGTGGTCTTTATAAAAAGAGATCTCAGTAAGCTTGCGACCCGCGGACGCCCCCTGTCCGAGACTACTTCCGCAGAGGCGCTCTGGAATGCCCGCAGCCCTATGTATAATGCGTGGTCCGACGTAAAGATGCTTAATATGGGCATTAGTCCCACGGCAGGAGCTATTATCAGAGCCTTGCATCTTAATACGAAGAAAGGGGAATAATATATGAAATTCCTTGTTATAAACGGCCCGAATCTCAATCTCCTCGGCCTTCGTGAGCCTCAGATATACGGCTCACAAAGCTATAGCGCCCTTTGCGCTTTTGTCAGTGAGGTCTGCGAGGGTGAGGGGATAGAATATAAGCTGTTCCAGTCAAACCATGAGGGAGCTATCGTTGACGAGATACAGGCGGCATACGGTGTATATGATGCTATCGTCATAAACCCCGCCGCATATACCCATACCTCCGTTGCAATTCTTGATGCGCTGAAGGCGGTGGCAATTCCAACAGCCGAGGTCCATCTTTCAGACGTAAATGCAAGAGAGGAGTTTCGCCGTCATTCCTATGTTTCCTTGGCGGCGAAAAAGACTATCTGCGGAAAAGGCTTTGAGGGATACAGGGAAGCAATTCTTTTCTTAAAGGACTATCTTACAAAATGATCTTTGATATCCATACCCACGCGTTCCCCGAAAAAATAGCAAAAAAGGCAATGGAAAGCCTGTCCCATCGGTCGGGAGGACTTCTGCCCTTTACAGACGGCACCATAGATGGCCTTTCGGCTTTTATGAAAAGTGAAGGGGTCAGCGCCTTTGCCGTTCAGAATATTGCAACAAATCCCGCGCAGATGAAAAAGGTGAACGATTTTGCCGCATCCATAAAGGGAGAGTGTGTATTTCCCTTCGGAAGCGTGCATCCCGATGCCCCCGACGCTCTTGAGGAGCTTGAAAGAATAAAGGAGATGGGGCTTTTCGGAATAAAGCTTCACCCCGATTATCAGGGCTTTTTCGTGGACGAGGAGAGGATGCGGCCCATATACAAAAAGGCGTCAGAGCTTTCTCTTGTGATACTGTTTCACGCAGGGTACGATTTCGGTTTCCCTGCACCCTATCACTGTATGCCCGACGCCCTTGTGAGAGCGCTTGCATATATAGATACCCCCGTGATCGCCGCCCATTGGGGAGGCCTTTCCTGCGGGGAGGCGGTGATCGAAAAGCTTTGCGGCCTGCCATTGTATTTTGATACGTCATTCGGCTACGGCACGAAGCCGAGGGATGAGGCCTTGAGGATAATTGAAAAGCACGGAACGGATAAGCTGCTTTTCGGCTCCGATTGCCCCTGGCATTCACCCTCAATGGAAAAGCGCCTGCTTTCAACCCTTGAGCTTTCCGAGGGTGAGCTTTCGGATATTTTCTGGAACAATGCAATGAAGCTTTTGAAATGAATAAATCAAAGACCCGTTTACGGCAGAAAAGGCTGTAAACGGGTTTTCTTATATCCCTGAACATCAATTTTGGGGTTGATAGTGAGGGGTGATGATACTTTACGGCTACAAGATGAGCGAGGACATAAGACAAAGCCTTCCCCCATGATTCGGGGGAAGGTGGCTCCTAAGAGTGAGGATTGATTCTTGCAAATATCATTTCCGGCTTCATACTTCAAATCAAATCTGTACTGTACGGGGGAGACGGATGAGGGTTGCTACCTGGGAAAGAACTGTCTGTAAATTTGAGTTAAGCTTGGAATAATAGATAAAACTGTATAGTATATTCTATCTTTTAATCAGCTTGTAAGTTTATTTGTTTGGTTCTCACCCAGGTAGCAACCCTCATCCGTCACCGTCTGTGAAGACAGCAATAGTTTTACGGTTATCTCTGATAATATCATTCATTCTGTATTGTGCGAAACTGCATCGGTGACACCTTCCCCCGATGGAAGGACCCGCTTGCGGGGGGATCCGTCTATCATGGGGGAAGGACTTGTTTGGGTCCTTCCCTCGCCCTGTTGCCGTAATACAACGCCAAACTGCTCGCCCCCCCGAATTTCATACTTAAAGGACAAACAAAAGCCCCCTCCGCGGGAGGGGGCTTTACCAAATTAAATGTGGGGGAAAAGTTCTATATTAACCTTGAACGATAATTCTCTTCAGTTCAAGACAATCCTTTGCATTGAGAAGGCCGTCACCGTTAAGGTCTACTGCAAAGGGATCGACCTTGCAATAGTTACCGCTGAGAATTCTTCTCATCATGTTTCCGTCAACACCGCTGACGGTGCCGTCTCCGTTGCAGTCGCCCATGACGCAAACCTCGTAAGCAAGGCTTGCAGCATTCAGACTGAATGTGGCAATGCTTGTATTGGTATGTGCCTGATCGCTGACACTAAAGGAAACGCCGACTACCTCTTCGTTTTCGAGTATATTCATGAGGAGATCGAGGATCATCACGTTACCGTCGAGACGGCTGAGGGAAATTATGTGATCTACAAAGTCGGCATTAAGCTCAACGGAAATAATACTGTTTCCGGTATTGCCGATCATAACGTTGCCGGGCATATACTCCGGTTCGGGATTTATAACGCTGTCGGTGATCATTACATACTTTCCGTATATGTCAATAATTCCCACGTCTGTAAGATGAGGAGGCTGTGTATTAGGATCTCTTGCTATATGTAAATGAATCTTATAATCATTTTTGCTGTTATTTCTGAAGAGCTCAACCCATCTCTGTGTTTCCTGATTAGCCTCAATAAACTCAACCATTTCGTAGATAGACTTTTCTTCGTAGTCTGTAAAGAGCTCGGTGAGGTCGTAAGGTTTGTTTTCCCAACCGTCGAGGTCATCCCAAGCAACGCCGTAGGTAATTTCTTCAAGTATTCCGAGAGCACTGCTGCTGAAATCTTTATAGTTAGTTATCTTTTCCTTAAATTCTTCTTCTGTACCCGCATAATTGAGTTTGACTATATATCTTGTACTATTCAGGAATGAAAGATCTATAAAAGTAAGTGTTGTAGGCAGATAAACGGTTTGCAGTTTGTCACAGCCACAGAAGGCGAGTCTGTCTATTCTCTCAACTCCCTCGGGGAGAATGACTGCTGTGATAAGATTGCAATTTGCAAAAGATTCCCAGCAAATATACTTTGTACCCTTCTTCACGGTAACCTTTCCTTCAAGCTTTTTATCTGCTTCGAGAAGATACTCTCCGAGATAAAGTATACCGTTTTGCCAGTTATCTTTGTTGTTATAAAAGGCTGTATTTAACACAGCATCCTGACCGATGAATGTGTATCCATTGCCGAACTCAATGCTTTCAAGAGCTGTGCAGTTTGCAAAGCAGGAGGCGCCGACCAAGGTTACGCTTGAAGGGATGCTTACAGAAGCGAGGCCGCAGTTTGCAAAGGCTTCATCACCGATAGATACAAGTCCCTCCGAAAGGGTAACTTCCTTAAGGTCTGTACAGTCTTTAAAAGCGGAATACCAAATGATCTGTACGGATGAAGGTACGGTAATGGATCTCAGACCTGTTCCCGCAAATGCGCCGTCGCAGATTCCGACTAAGCCTTCGGGTAATTCGATTTTTTCAAGAGCCTTGTTATTTGCAAATGCGTTTGGCGCTATCGTCTTCAGAGACTTCGGAAGAATTATCTCTTTTCCGCCGTTTCCGGAAAAGGGACCTGACCATAGTATCTCCATACCATCGCCGATGGTTATCTTTTCAAGATCCTTGCAGCCGTCGAAGAGATATTTTCCAAGGGTAGTTACAGATGAAGGAATATAGATTTCAAGAAGTCCGCTGTTTGCAAAAGCGTATTCACCGATGGATGTCACACCGTCAGCTACGGTATACTCCGTAAGCTTTGGGCAATTATAAAATGCATATGCGCCGATTGCTTCAAGATAATACAAAGTAGGCAGGTTTTCAAGAGACGTGCAATTTTTGAAAACTCCGGCTTCTATTATCTCCACACCCTCACAGGTTACTGTATTAAGGGAGGTACAGCCGAAGAAAGCCTCTTCTCCTATAGTGACGCATGTTATGGGAAGATCAATACTTTCAAGTGAAGTACAGTCCTTAAATGCATGCTTGCCTATTGTCTTAGTTTTTTTTGCAAAGTTTATTTCTTTGAGTGATGTGCAACTGTTGAAAGCTCCCTCAGAGACCTCAGATATCCTTAAGGGAAGTGCAATTTTTTCAAGTGAAGAGCAACAGCTGAATGCATATTTGCCCACCTTTGAAACAGTAACGGGGATATTTATCTCTTTGAGAGACTCGCATCCTGCGAAGCAATAGGACCCAATAGATGTAATAGTATTGGGAAGGTTGACTTTTTCGAGTGAAGTACAACCGTTGAAAAGTTTATCATTAAGCTCGCCTACGTAGTATACGGGAATGGTGATCTCACGGAGATTCTTACAGTTGGAGAATACCCCGCTGCTTAGAATCATCAATCCGTCGGGGAGCGTTATTTCTTCAAAAGAACATCCGCTGAAAGCATAGCTTCCTATAGTATCCACATCTTCGGGAATACTAATTTCAGTAAGAGAAGTACATCCTGAAAAAATTCCGTCGGGAATGCAGGTTATGTTTTCGGGAAGGGTCGCTTTTGTAAGGGATGTACATTTGCTGAAAGCATAAGCTGCGCTGCTTTCGTAGTTTACTTTTTCGGGAAGGACTATTTCTGTAATGCCGATATTTTCAAAAGCGTTATCTCCCAGAGTTGTAAGGGAATCAGGAAGAGCTATGCTTGTGAGGGAGGTGCAGTTTTTAAAGGCGGACTTGCCGATATGTGATACTGTTTCGCAAAGATTGATACTTTCAAGAGCTGTACAGTTCATAAACGCACTGTCTCCGATAAAGGATAAGATCTCGGGGAGTGTTACCTCTTTCAGGGACTCGCAGCCGTAGAACGCCTGACTCTTTATGGCTTGCGTCCCCTCGGGAATAATTATAGATTCAATAGAGGTACATTCCTTGAACGCCATATCACCGATCTCAAGCAAGGACTCGGGAAGTATTACCTCTTTGAGAGCGATACAGCCGTAGAATGCCTGATTTTGTATAACCTTAGCTCCCTCGGGAATGATCACCGTTTCAAGAGAGGTACAGCCCTTGAAGGCTTCTGCGCCTATCGTTTCAAGAGTTGAGGGGAAATGTACACTCTTAAGATTAGTAAGATCCTTAAATGCACCATCGGGTATCTTAACGGTTCCTTCAGGAATGATGACGGAAGAAACATGGGCAGAATCGGGGATCCACGTGCCTGTGTTTGTATTTGCTTCCATTTCAATATTGCTGCAGCCTTCGAAAGCAGTTTTCGCTACTTTAGACCCTGAAGGAATAGCAATATGTTTAAGAGAGGTACAATTTGCAAAAGCACGGCCTCTGATCTCAACACTGTCTCCGGAAAATACTACTTCTGAAAGGGCGGTGCAGTTCTGAAAGGCGTTTTCGTATATAGTGGTCAAGGTGATGGGGAAATGAATTTTCTCAATGCCTGAGCCTTCGAAGGCATTGTACCCGATTTCGTTAAGATTTATAGGGCAAATAACCGATTTTAGTGCAGAACAGTTATAAAAAACGCCATTTCCGATATAGATCATACCGTTTGAAAGAGTTATGTGAACGTCACCTTCGGTTTTTCCATCGACCATAGAGTTTTTAAAAGCATATGAACTGATTCCTCTTACGGAGTCTGCAAGCTCAACGTAAGTAAGGGCAGGACAATAGGAAAAAGTTTTTGTGCCGCCAAGAAATTCCAAACCATCCTCGGTTACTATCCTTGTGAGGTTTTCGCATTTATAAAATGCCATTGTTCCGAAGTCGGTGAGAGTTTTGGGAATAGTGACTTCATAAAAGCCTGTTTGACTGAAAGCATACTCGGAAAGTTTTTCAACCTTTGACAAAACGGTATCGTCTGTAAAAGACTTACAATTACGGAAAGCAGAAGAGCCGATTTCTCTTATATTGCATTCGGTGGGAAATTCAAGCTTTTCAAGACTCTGGCAATTGTAAAAAGTGTATGCTCCTATCACTGTTACTCCCGAGGGAATGTATACAGTTTTAAGCTTTTTGGAGTTTTTAAAGGCGCTTGAACCGATACTTGTAACTGTTTCGGGGATGTATATGGATTCTGCGCTTGAACACTGCTGAAAAGCTCCGCTGCCGATAGCTGTCACCGTGTATCCGTCTATCTCATCAGGAATTACAAGAGCGGCCACACTATCGACCATCAGACCTGTGATAGTAGCGGTGTTCGTTTCAGTATCAACGGTATAGCTGTACAAATCGTTTTCTGCAACAGCCTCCGCCGATACCGAAACGGGGATGGCGCCAAAGAGGACAAGGGCCGCCAGGAAGATAGCTAAAATTTTACTCATTTTTTTCATGTTTTTCTCCTTTCAATTCTTCGAGTGAGAAATTTATTGTAAATTAGGGTGGTAGACGGTTCCCACGAACAGGGGAAGTCCGGAATCGCTTGTGACTACAAATATAAATGGTCTGTCTAACATAAACACTAAGGAATCCGTGTCGTCAACACCGGGACCTGCGGGATGTAAACCGCCGCTTGCAGATGCCGCTTCGCATCCCTTTTCGTCTATGCTTACCCTTGCGGACTGGGTCATGCCGTTAACGAATATATTTGAATCGGTCAAATTGGAAAAATCAGCATTTTCGGGATCAAACACATCGGTAATTCCCATGGCGCTGAGACTGCTTTTCAGATCCACGCGGGAGCTGATATCGAACTTTGGCAAAAACAGCCACATATATGCCGAATGGTCGCCTGGGGATAAGGCTTTCTGGGCCTTTCCCGTAATAAAGTCAAGAGCTTCGGTATCACTGAATAGGCTTTGCAGACTTACGTCCTTATGGGGAAGAAGGAACCACATCTGTCCTCCCTCCTTAAGCTCAAGGCTCGTAGCCTTGAAATTGTTTCCTGTATATCGGAGACCGACAAAGTCTCTGTACATAAAATCTGCAGTCACGTCACCTGACGGAGAATGGAACACTCTGCTTCTTGTAGATTCAGGCTCGAAGCTCTCGGCCCATTCAGCTTTATAATATACGGTGGACATTAATGACATCATGCTTTCGGGATCAAGGGTGCTGTTTGATACGGTATCTGTAAGAAAGCCTTTGGTTTGCTCATTGACCCAGGATCTCATAAGCTCGTCATATTCCTTGCTGCCCATATCGCCGTAAAAGGAGGAAGCGTAATAGTCGTTTGCGAGAATATCCGTCACTGCAGTCTTGGGGGTAAAGGAGTTATCAAGCCACAGGGAGCTTCCGAGAACGCTCGTTACGATTCCGTCGTCACGGTAGCAGGAGTTCCAAAGATTCTTTGCGCTCGATCTGAGACTGTAGATGTCATTTTCTCCGAGTATGCTAAGAAGCTGGTCTCGGCTGTTGCCACCGGCAGTTTCCGCAAGCATTCCAAGGGTCATGTAAGTGTTAAGGGGAGAATATATGAGGTTTTGATTTTTAGAATTGGAGAAAAATTCCGACACGTTCCCGGCTATAAAGCCGTCAGTGTTGCCGATACCGCTTTTATAGTCAGAGATCCTTTTTGCAAGATCTATCCTCCATTCTATTCTCTGTGCTTCTACAGAGGGATATCTCTTTTGAACGGGATAAGTTGTGTGTGAAAGTATTGTAGGATACTGAGGAAGGACCGTGCCGTGGTCGGGAGTGCCCGGAGTGCTTGGTATAAGGGGGCCTGTGGTCTCCTTGTCAGCGGGCTCTGTTTTTTCGTTTTGTTTTTCTTCGGTATCCGGTGATTTTGTATCATCGGGAATCGAGGGGAGCGTTTCCGGCGGGGGAGCTATGATATTTGTATCCTCTGCCTTTTGAGTATCGGGGAGCTTTGTGCTTTCATTTGTGCTTTCGTCCGGGAGCGTGATAATTGTTTCTTCATTCTCCTTTGTAGTATCGAAAAAGGAGGTATCGTCATTCTGGAGCAGACCGCCCTGGGGAGTCGGCGGGTCTGTAGTAGGGGAGGGTGCGAATGAGAATATTGCTCTCCACGGGAGAAGGGCTGCCGTAAGCAAAACACAGGCGGCAAGAGCGGCAGCAGGGAGCCAGCTCTTTAGCTTTAACACTTGTGCTTTTGCGGCTTCTTCAATAAATGCGTCGTCAATATTTCCTATCGCATCCTGCAGGTGCCGGGTGGTCATCTTAGCTTCTCCTTTCTGAGTTTTTCCGAGAGCTTTTCACGGGTTCTTGATAATATCATTTTGACCTTACTTTCTGAGTAGCCGTACCGCTTTGATATATCGGACACCTTGTCCATATACCAATAACGTCTTACGAATACATTTCTGTCCTTTTTGGGGAGTGAGGAGAGAAATTCATTCAGAATACGGGTGAGGTCTTTTTCTTCAATGACGGTTTCAACGGTGTCCGAGGAGGTGATACACTCGCTAAGCTCGTCAAGGCTCAGATCTGCAACACTTCCGCTTCTTTTCTGCGCGCTTCTTTCGCGGTGGCGCTTAAGGGCGAGGTTTCTTGCTATTCTGCCTATGTATGAAGAGAAGGAGCGAGGCTTTTCGGGAGGGATAGAATTCCATAGAGCGAGGTAAGTGTCGTTCAGGATCTCTTTTGTGTCTTCCTCATTTCCGAGAACGTTATAGGCAATAGAGTAGCAATAGCCCTCGTATTTTTCACGTGTTGCAGAGATTGCGCCCTCGTCCCGGTCATTATAAAGATTTATAATGCCTTGATCTATCATTTCTTACCTCACCCCCTTCACCTATATAGTACCATAATTTTTGGTTTGGTCACAGATATTTGCAATTTTTACAAATATTTGTCAATTTTGTTTTTTGTGCGGTTTTACGGCATTTACCGTTGCTTGCTTTGCTTCAATTATAATATTGAAACCGCAAAAAAACCAAAGTCGTGCTATATTGCAAAAAAATCGTGACGATTCGGGATATTTAAGCTCGCGGCAAAACTTTATGACGGTAAAAAACGATTTACACAGACGGTAGAGCTATAAGGAAAATAAGAACCAAAGCAAATTCCGCCCCTCGCAAGGGGAGGAAAATATGAAGCGTTTCTTTTGGCTGCAAAATCTCGGTATTCTTATTTTCGCTAACGTTCAGAAATAGGGGAGCACCAAGGCACTCCCCTATGAAGAATTGTCCGTTCTGTCTATAGAAAAATAACGCATAAAACAAAACGTCCCAAGCTGCAAAGCAGCTTGGGGCAGCTTGTCGATAAAGGTATCGACAAGCTGACTTCGGGCTGTCGAAAAGTATGCAGAAGCCGTGAATTGTCCGTCGTCGGCGTACAAAGGTACGACAGAGGGACAATTCGCGGCTAAAAAGCCGCATTTAACAATGAAATCCGCCGAAATTATCGGCGGATTTCTACTTTTTTACTGCGTTTTTCACTTAACTAAATACTATATGTTTTGCGGCTTTTGTTCTGCGCCTTTTTCGACAGTCTGGGGACGTTTTATCTCACTCTCGTGAGATGCTGGCAATAAACGTAAATATTCTGGATCTTTTTGGCCTCCACGCCATCGTCTGCCTTTATGACGGGCTGTGTCTTAGACGGGGTTATGTAAAGCTTGAAAACAAGAGCGTCCTGCCCGGGTCGCATATTGCGTATCTTCTTGTAGGTGTAGGTTTTTCGCTCGGCCTTGAGATAATTGAAAATAATGTTTTCTATCTCCGTGTCGCTGAAGCAGCGAAGGACCTCCTTTTCGCTGTATATCTTCAGAAGATGATTGACCTCGTCAAAGGTGAGGTTTGCGCATTTGAATTCTCCCTCGTTGAGAACGGTCATCATATTGCTGTTGTCAAGAAGAAGGAGGGGCAGATTGTCTTTTCCTCTCATAGAATTTTCCTTTCCCTTAGTTGAATATGCTTTAATTATATTCACAGGGGGCGAGAATTATGATGAAATCCTTACTCTTTCAGAAAATCCTTTATTTCTTCCATTTTTTCGGTAGCTATCCTGTGGCCGATTGAGTGAACCGCTCTCAGCTTCTCGGGGTCATGCTCGATACGTCCCACGGGGAGCGCCTCCTCTGGGCGGATAACGTATACAGCGCCCGCCGCTTCTCGTCTTTCAATACATTCTACAGTTTCGTTATAGATCTTGTGGCGGCGTGCCATTGCGTCAACGAGCCTCGGATATTTCCTGAGCGCTATTCTTATAATAGGGAGCATTTTGTTCTTTTCCTTGATATATCCCTTGGGCTGTGTGAGGATCACTACGTTTTTTTCGTATCCTATGCTTTCAAAATAGGAAAGGGGGATGGAATCTGCAATGCCGCCGTCAAGATAAGGTGTTGCACCGATAAGCACGGGGCGGGAAACAAGGGGCATTGAAGCGGAGGCTCGGATATGGAGAAGATCATCGCCGAGGCCGTCGTAGCATTTGTGATAGTAGGCTTTTCCCGTAAGAGCGTCCGTTGCCACGGTGTAGAACTCCATGGGATTCTCGGTAAAGGTCTGAGTGTCAAATATGTCAAGCTCAAAGGGGATAGTTTCGTAGCAGAACTCAGCGCCGAACATATCTCCCGTTTTAATAAGGGAAGAAAAGCTGCAAAAGCGCTTGTCATTACAGTATTTGGTGTTGTACTGAAGGGCTCTGCCTATTTGCTTTGATTTGTAGTTGCACCCGAATGCTGCCCCTGCGGAAACTCCGATACAGCCGTCAAAGTCGATGCCCTCGGTCATCATAGCGTCGCAAACTCCGCAGGAGAAAAGTCCCCTCATTGCTCCGCCCTCAAGTATAAGTCCTTTTTTCAAAGCAGTATCCTCCTTTTGAAAACACGTTGATTATACAACATCTGCCTTCCCATTTCAAGTAACTCTGTTGATTTTTTCTGTTTATGTACTATAATATCATTAATAGACCTAAGGAGATAAGTTTGAAAATAAAGCAAATAAAAATCGTATGTTTGCATTTTTCAAACCCCATTTGTGCCTTTCTTTGCAAGGGACAAAGAATTCAAAGAAACGGCACAAATGCAAAGAAAGGAATGGTCATAAATATGAATAATACGATAAAAGAGCTGTACGAAAGAAGATCAGTCAGAGCATTTGAGGATAGAGAGATCGGGAAAGAGGAGAAGAGCGCCATAATCGAGGCGGCTCTCCAGGCGCCTACGGCAGGTAATATGACCCTTTACACTATTCTTGACGTGACCGACGAAGAGCTGAAGAAGAAGCTTTCCGTTACCTGTGATAACCAGCCCTTTATTGCAGAAGCAAAGATGGTGCTTATATTTCTTGCAGATTACAGAAGATGGTATAAGATATTTGAAAAGCATTGCAGTGACGTCAGAAGGCCTGGGGAGGGAGATCTGTTTCTCGCTCAGGCAGACGCGCTCATTGCGGCGCAGAATGCCGTGGTTGCGGCACAAAGCCTTGGCATCGGCTCTTGCTATATCGGGGACATAACAGAAAACTATGAGATACATAAGGAGCTCCTCGGCCTTCCGAAATACGTAGTCCCTGCGGCAATGGTGGTTTTCGGGTATCCTACGGCGCAGCAAAAGGAGAGAAAAAAGCCGACTCGCTTTAAGGCCTCTGATATCGTTTGCGAAAATACGTACAGTAAAGAGAAAGCAGACAGAATGGAAGAAATGCTTTCATATCATACGGGAGGGCTTTCCGGCAGAGAGCTTTCAGAGTGGATCGGGCGTTTTTGTAAGAGAAAATGGAATTCTGAGTTTTCACGTGAGATGTCCCGTTCCTGCAGAGCTATTATAGATGATTTTTGCAAGTAGACAAAAAATTGTTGAAAAAGCTTAAAAAATTAAAAAAACAACGTTTGAATTAATAAATTTTAACATTTGTGTGTTAAAAATTACTTGACATACGGCTCTGATTGCTTTAAAATATTAGAGTATGTTCGTATTCCGGCGAAGCTGCCGGGTTTATATAGATTCAACTGAATAAATATCAACTGAATAATATAAGTCACCGGGCAGCCTCCCGATTTATGATGCTAATTAATTTTGTTTGAGTTTTTTTAAAAATTCGAAAGTAAGGAGGTTTAAATATGCCCACTGTTTTGTCCTATGTTCTTATCGCTGTAGGCGTTTTGGTAGGTCTTGCTATCGGCATTTTTGTAGGTATCGCATACCGCAAAAGCGTTGCTGAAAAGGCTATCGGTTCTGCTGAGCTTCAGGCTAAAAAGATCATTGCTGACGGCATGAATCAGGCGAAGTCTGATGCTGCTCAGGCAAAGAAGGAAGCCCTTATCGAAGCAAAGGAAGAAATGCTTCGCGCAAAGAACGAATTTGAACAGGAAATCAAGGAACGCAGAAGTGAGCTCTCCCGTCAGGAGCGCCGTGTTCAGTCAAAGGAAGAATCCCTTGATAAGAAGACGGAAAATCTTGAAAAGAAGGATGAAGCACTTCAGAAAAAGATTCAGGAAAACGAACTTCTCGCAGAGGATCTTCAGAATCAGAAGACTGAGGCGAGAATGGCTCTTCAGCGTATATCCGGAATGACAGCCGAGCAGGCAAGAGCAAAGCTCATTGAGGATATGGTTGAAGAGGTGAGACACGAGCAGGCTAAGCGTATGGTAGAGCTTGAAGAGGAATTCAAGGACGCTGCCGACGATAAGGCCCGCAATATCGTAGCTCTTGCAATTCAGAGATGTGCGGCAGACCACGTAGCCGAGATCACAGTTTCCACCGTAACTCTCCCCTCTGAGGAGATGAAGGGTAGAATCATCGGACGTGAGGGACGTAATATCCGTACCATCGAAACACTTACAGGCGTTGATCTTATCATCGACGATACCCCCGAGGCTATCACGATCTCAAGCTTTGACCCCGTAAGACGTGAAACTGCAAGAATCGCTCTTGAAAAGCTTATCTCAGACGGCCGTATCCATCCCGCACGCATTGAGGAGATGGTAGAGAAGGCCCGTCACGAGGTAGAAGTATCTATCAAGAAGGCGGGAGATGCGGCAACCTTTGAGACAGGTATCCACGGTCTCAACGGCGAGCTCGTTAAGCTTCTCGGCCGACTTAAGTACCGTACCAGCTACGGTCAGAACGTTCTTCGCCACTCTATTGAGGTATCTCTTCTTTCCGGTATTATTGCCGATGAGCTTGGTGTTGATCCTATGCTTGCAAAGCGCGCAGGTCTTCTCCATGATATCGGTAAGGCCCTTACTGCAGAGCAGGAAGGTTCTCACGTACAGCTTGGTGTTGATACAGCAAGAAAGTATAAGGAGAATAAGGACGTTATCCACGCAATCGAGGCCCATCACGGCGACGTAGAGCCCACTACTATCGTTGCAATGATAGTTCAGGCGGCAGATGCTATTTCTGCGGCACGTCCCGGAGCACGTCGCGAAAATCTTGAAAACTACATCAAGAGACTTACAAAGCTTGAGGAGATCGCGAAGAGCTTCGAGGGCGTTGAAAAGTCCTTTGCGATCCAGGCGGGCCGTGAGGTACGTATCATGGTCAAGCCCGAGGTCATTTCCGATGACAGAATGCCACTTATTGCAAGGGATATTGTCAAGAAGATCGAGGAAGAGCTCGAGTATCCCGGACAGATCAAGGTCAATATCATAAGAGAGAGCCGTGCTGTTCATTACGCGAAGTAAATAATAATAAAACGGCTGCTTTCACAGCCGTTTTATGTTCATTTTACGTATCTTGAGAAAGGAGAAAGATATGAAAGCAGAAAAAACCGTAAGACTGATGTCTGTGCTTCTTGCTGTTGCCGCGATAATGAGTATCTTGTGCACGAGTGCCTTTGCGGCAGACAGCGACCCCGGAATTTTCGATGATGTTGAGGATTTCGTTGGTACCGAGCCGGAAATCGAGTACAGCGCCAAGGATGCAAATACTTTGAAAAGAGTAATTGCCGGAGAGCTGGAACTTTCAGCCGGAACGGAAGCGTTCAATCTTTACGACATTAATGGGGACGGAGTCCTTAATGCTAAGGACGTCAACATGATCAAGAGAGTTATTGCAGGCGAGATAGTTTTATAAAAAACAAGGGCTGTTGCATTTTTGTGGCGGCCCTTCAGTGTTTATTTCATTGTTCTTGACTTCTTGCGGTATGGCAGTAGAATATAGTATAATTTGAAAGGAGGGGCTTATGGAAAAGGAAAAAAGCGTTTGCTTTACTGGTCACCGTGTTATCAGTGCAGAAGACAGACCTGTTGTAATGTCCCGCCTTTATTCTCTCATGGCAAGGCTTATCGGAGAGGGGTATGAATACTTCATTTGCGGCGGGGCCGTGGGATTTGATACCCTTGCCGCCGAAAGCGTTATCGGTTTTAAGGAGCGCTTTCCCCACATCAATCTTGTCCTCGCTCTCCCTTGCCGCGATCAGACTTCAAAATGGGAGTCTATCGACGATCTTGCGTCCTACAAGGAGATACTGGGCGAGGCTGACAGCGTTGTATATATGCAGGACTTTTACACCGACGGGTGTATGCACCAAAGAAACCGCTGGATGGTGGATCACGCCGCCGTCTGCGTTGCATTTTTAAAGCAGCGCCGCGGAGGAACTCTGTATACCTATAACTATGCTAAAAAGGCGGGCGTGGAGCTTTACAACCTTAACGACGATTTTGAAAATTTGAAATTTATTTGAACTTATATTCAGGACTATTTACATTTTTAAAATTTGGTAATATAATACAAACGTAAATACTTAAGAAAGAGGTAATTAAATGAACTTTTTTGAAAAGATCTTTAACGAACAGCTTATTGCAAACTTTCTGTCCTTTATTTCCAATGCGGGAATAAAGCTTATCGTATCTGTAATAATCTTCTTCGTAGGATTCAAGCTTGTAAACGTGCTTGTAAAGAAAATGACAAAGGGCAAGCTTGCCGACAAGATCGACGGCTCCGTAAAGAGCTTTCTCGTAAGCTTTCTGAGCATTGCGCTCAAGGCTATCATCCTTGTAACTATTGCTGCATACCTTGGTGTGCCTATGTCTTCAATGGTTGCTGTGGTTGCCAGTGCCGGTGTTGCTATCGGTCTTGCTCTTCAGGGCGGCCTTTCAAACATTGCCAGCGGTATTATGATCGTTATCTTCCGCCCCTTCAAGGTTGGCGACTTTATCGAAAACGCAGGCTTTACAGGTACAGTTGTTGATATCACACTTTTCACAACAACACTTGCAACTCCCGATAACAAGAACGTTATCATCCCCAACAGCAGCCTCACAAGCCAGACGCTTGTTAATTATTCCGCAGAGAAGACACGCCGCGTTGACCTTGACTATACTGCTTCCTACGATAATGATGTAGATAAGGTAAAGGCTATCCTTCTTGAAACTGCAAAGTCTATCCCCGAGGCCTGCAAGCTGGAGAACGAAAAGCCCATCGAGGTAATGGTAGTTGCTCATGCAGACAGCGCGATCCAGTACCGTATCCGTATCTGGTGCGAGGCGGCTGATTACTGGACCATCGCATTCGGTATGAACGAGAATGTGAAGAAGGCATTTGACCGCGAGGGTATCGAGATCCCCTATCCTCAGATGGACGTTCACGTTATCGACAATAAGTAATACATATTCAAAAGAAAACACGGTTGCGTTGGCAACCGTGTTTTTTGTCTCCTTACCCATTTACGGTTTGTGGTGGAGATAGACGTGGGAGGGCTTTTTGTAAAAAGCCCCCCACACCCCCAAAAAACTTTACAAAAACAAAGAAAACAAAAGGCAAAACGCCTAAATAGCAAAATCGAAAAAATTAACGAGCTTATTTTTTCGATTTTGCTATTTAGGGGAAAGCGCCAAGGGCGCAGCGGTATTAAAACACCGCTCTTTTTGCCTTATAAAGTTTAGATATACCAATTTATTAAAGTTTTTTGAGAGTGCAGAGAACTTTTTTACAAAAAAGTTCTCTGCATTCATTAACAATAATTACTTTCCTGATACCGTAATTCCGTCGAATGCGGCGTAGGGGAGAACGGAGTAGCCGTCTGCTACTCTTTCCTTGGAGATAGCAACGAGATTGTTGAGCATCTCGGAGAGGTTTCCGCTTATCATCGTCTCGCTCACAGCTCCTGTGATCTTTCCGTTTTCGATAAGGAAGCTGTTCTTTGCAACGCCGGAGAAGTCGCCGTTCTGCGCAGGATCGCCGCCTGAGAAGCGGCCAACGAGGATACCCTTCTCAATGCCTGCAATGATCTCGTCGAGAGACTTTTCTCCCGCTTCGATTACCATATTTCCGCCGGAGTTCTTAGCTCTTGCAACGCCTGTCTTGTTTGCGATATAAAGGCTTGTCACGAAGCTTTCAAGATTTCCGTTCTTGATGAAATCAAAGTCCTCTGCAATAAAGCCCTCAGTTGTATAGCTCTGTCCGCAAACAACGTTTTCGTAGTGTGGTGCAAAGGAAACTGTAAGGCGCTCGTCTGCAACCTTCTGACCGATAGCGTCTTTCCAGATGCTCGTGCCCTCAAGGATAGTTGTATCGGAAGCGAACTTGTCAACGATGCTGCCCATAAAGTCGTGAAGACAGCCGGGGCAGAGAAGCATGGTTCCGACGAACTTTCCTTCCGTTGCCTTTGTGTAGATCTGCTTCTGAACGTCCTCGAGATCCTTTCTGATGCTTCCGAGCTCGATTGCAGGCTTATCAAGGTTATCGCAGATAACGCCGCTTGAGTAGAATGAGGATCCTTGCTCACCCTCGTGAGCGGAGAACATAAGGTCGAAGTTGTAATATCCTGCGTCCTTTGTGTATACGGCGCCGCTTGTGTTGCGGTATACGGAGTGGACGTTTTCGTGAGTAACGATCATCTGCTCGATAACGATGAGAGGGAAATCGCGCTTGATGGTGTCAACAAGCTCCGCGCTTCTGTCAAAGAGCTTGTTGAGATCGGGGGTAACAGCGCCCTTTGTAAAGGTCTTTTCGCTGCAGTCGGGAGCGAGAGCCCAGGCAGGGTCTGCAGTTGAGGACTCAGCAGCGGCGATGCAGTTCTTGCAGGCCTCCTCCACCTTATCCTCGTCAAAGCTGTTAAGGCCGACGCTGCCCTTCTTGCCTCCGATAAATGCGGTGATTGTAAGGGAGTTATCAAAAAGTGTTCTGAAAAGGGAGAATTCGCCGCCGTCAACGTTGAACTCACGTGTCTCGCCGCTGGAGGCTGTGCAGTAAGCCATATCAGCTCCGAGAGCCTTCAGCCTTTCGATTATGGTTTTTGTAAGTGTATAAAGCTTATCCATTATCAAGTCCTCCTTATCTTCCGCCGATGGTGATCTTGCAGCGAACAGCAGGGCCGCCGATGCCAACGGGCATAGGCTGCTTCTTGCCGCAGTAGCCGCTTGCGGACCAGGTCATAGTGTCGGATACCATATCAACGGTCTTGAGCATCTCAAATGCAACGCCGGAGATGGTCGTGTCGAGAAGGGGACGTCCAAGCTTACCGTTTTTGATCTCATATCCCATGCAAACGCCGAACATGAATTCACCTGTAGTGTCTGCCTGACCGTTGTTTGTGTCGATGAAGTAGTAGCCGTCTTCAACGGATGCGATCATCTCCTCAATGGTAGACGTGCCGGGGAGGATGGCTGTGTTTCTCATTCTGATAAGGGGCTCGTCGGAGAAGGAGTAAGCGCGGGCATTACCGCAGGGCTCCATACCGAAGCGGTCTGCAGTCTCGCGGTTGTTCATATAGCCTGTAAGGATACCGTCCTTGATAAGCACCTGGTCGCGGCAGATAACGCCCTCGTCGTCCATATAAACGGGCAGGGGAGCGGGCTTTCCGAGGCAGGTGTGAGCAAAGTCCACCATAGTAACAAGCTCGGAAGCAACCTCCTTGTTGAGAGTGTGAGCGGCAACGCTTCCGCCGAGAACAAGGTCAGCCTCAACGGTGTGACCAACAGCCTCGTGTGCAAGCATACCTGAAAGCTCGCCGCCGAGGATACAGGTCTTGACGCCTGCCTCGGGATAGATACCGTTTCTCTTCTGCATAAGCTTTTCGTAAAGGTCGTCTACCTTTGCAAAGAGCTTGTCGGGAGTTGAGAAAAGGGTATCGAAGGTGCCAAAGCCGCCGATGGGAACGAAACGCTCAACGGGAGTGCCGTCGGGAGTTTCCGCAGTCATTCTGAGATAGATGTAGGAGCGGGGAATAAGTGTGTGTCCGCTTGAAGCATCGTTTGTGATGAGATATTTCTCCATAGAGTCAACTCGAACGGAGATGCCGCGACCTGTAATGCCCTTGCAGTTCTTCTCCATATAGTCGTCAAGCTCGCGGGCAAAGTCGATATATACCTTCTGCTCGGGGTCAGACTCAAAGGCAGGACAGGTGATAGCCTCGGGAGCCATAGCAGGGAACATTTTTTTGCCCTTGTTTATGCGGCTGTCCATAAATACGGCGTTCTCGGTTGCGGCGCGAAGAACGTTCTTTGCCGCCTCCTCACTTACCTCTGCCATGGAGGAGAAGCCGTAAACGCCGTTTTTGTAAACACGTGCGCTGACGCCGGAAACCTCGCTTCTGGCATTTCCCGTAAGGTTTCCTGAAATGATGGAAACGCTACGGGCCTTGTTTTCCTGGCAGCGAAGCTCGGTGTGAACACCGGTCTCAAAGCTGTCTTTTATATTGGTTACGCAATCTTTAAGCATTATTGCCTCCTGAATTTTGATTCTTCTTTCATTTTACCACTTTATAAATAAAAATACAACACATATAAATGTAAATTAAAAAAATTCGTTTTGGGGGAGTGCAGAGGACTGTTTGCCAAAAAGTCACACACATATAGCTCCCGATAAATTAAAATTTGAATCGATCCATGCAAATACGTCTGCTGAGGTCACCAACCTGTTGCAAATCTGCAAAAAAAATGTTATTATATTAAAATAATAAAACTATTTGGAGCTAATATGAAATACGACAGCCTTTCACGTTCACTTGTTGAAAGAATGGAATATGATAAAATGACGGGCAGGACGCCAAAGGTCGCCTTTGACGAGCGGCAGGCTATTCGCCGAAATATGGATAAGGATCGCCCAAACGCTTTCAGAGGGGCCTTTGTCCGCGACGTTGATAAGATACTCCATTCTGCCTACTACAGCCGTTTTGCAGATAAGACTCAGGTATTTTCGTTTTATAAAAACGACGATATTTCCCGCCGCGCTCTTCACGTTCAGCTTGTGTCACGAATTGCCCGCACTATTGGCGCAGCTCTTTGCCTTAACCTCGATCTTATCGAGGCGATCGCTCTCGGACACGATATGGGTCATACACCATTTGGCCACGCGGGAGAAAAATATCTTGATGAGATATATTTTGAAAAGTGCGGCCGTCATTTTTCTCATAATATCCACTCTGCAAGAGTCCTTGACGGAATATATCCCTATAATCTCACCCTGCAGACACTCAGCGGCATCGTTTCCCATAACGGAGAGATGGAGTGCGAGGTCTACCGGCCCCGCCCTCTTGCCTCCTTTGAGGAGTTTGACCGTCAGATCGAGGGCTGTTACCTTGATATGGAGAACAACAAGCATCTGATGCCCTCCACACTTGAGGGGTGTGTTGTGCGGATATGCGATATTATCGCCTATCTCGGCAAGGACAGGCAGGATGCGAAAAAGGCAGGCCTTCTCGGAAACGAGGAGGAGGTCTTTGATATGGGTGTTATCGGCCGATATAATGCGGAGATAATCAATAACCTAAGCGTAAATATTATCGAGCACAGCTACTCAAAGCCCTATATCAAGATGAGCCCCGAGTATTTTCAGGCGCTGAAATGGGCAAAGCGCTCCAATTATGAAAAGATATATCTGACCCCCGAGGTGGCAGAGCCTCAAAGAGAGGTGATACGCCCAATGTTCATTCGCCTGTATGACCGCCTTGAGAAGGACCTTTTGGAAAAAAACAGATCATCTCCCATATATAAGCATCACATTGAGCCTATATCGCAGTCTCCCTATAAAAGGGAAACGCCCTACGAGGAGGAGAATATCCATACAGTGATCACAGACTATATGGCATCAATGACAGATGATTATTTTGTGGACCTTCACGAGTATTTCTTCCCGGAAGAAAAAGGCATCGACTATAAGGGATACTTTCAGTGATGCTCCATAATTGAACAGAAAAAGCCATACCGGAAAGCAATGCTTTTTGCTTCCTGATATGGCTTTTTGATCATACCAACCATTTTTTAATAACGGGAATGTGTGAGAGTATAAAATATATGGCCGTGCTGACTGCAAAGCATACGATAACCACTATGGGGATTGAGATCAGCATAGGGATGGGGAGAGTTCCGGCGGAGAATTTCAGATCCTCCATTTCATAAAGCACGAGCATATGAACGAGATATATGCAGAAGGATGCCTTGGATACGTACTCTGTGATCCTTTGTATAGGTGGCTTTATCAAGGCTTTGGCGTTTTCGCAAAGGCCAAATATACCTGCGCTAAGGAAGAATGAGCCCAGGGTCATTCCGTCAATGAACAGGGTATACAGAGTGCCGTTTTTTATCGTAAAGTAAACGGTTCCGCCGAAAATTATGGCAAATCCGAGAATTGCTGAAATGATTGAGAGCGGCAGCTTTAGGGGATATTTTTTCAGATAATGTCCGAAAATAAAGTATCCCACTGAGTTATAAACAAGATTCAGCTTCCACTGGTGAGGAATTCCCGAGAGCATGGAAAAAGGCCAGAAGGCGGTAAGGGTGGGCAACAAAACACCCAGTGCAAACCATATTACCAGAGCATACTGTAAAGTACGCTTGTCTGCATTCTTACAAATAAGGCTGATGATAGGCAGGATCGCATAGATAAGAAGCATTATGTGGATGTAATATAAATGAAATTCCTGCTTAAAGAACAAAACGTTTTTAAAATCGCTGAACAGGTTGGCAATGGAAAAATTATGAGTTTCCAAAAGATTATAAGCTTTATATGCAGTTGCCCAAAAGATCATAGAGACAACGAGCCTCAGTATGTTTTTTGTGAACAGCTTTTTTATGGATATGTCTTTGCCGTCGGAAAGAAATAGTGCGCCGCTGCACATAAGGAACAGGGGAACGCTTGCGCGGGTGAGGCATCCGAAAAACGTTCCGGAAAACCAGTTAAATGATCCGATGGGAGCTCCGTTGGCGGCTGTGCTGGCGTGGATAGTGAGAACTCCGAGAATGGCTATGGTTTTTAAGAGATCGATCACGATGTCGCGTTTGGGCGCCTTGGGGGGAGACTGAGTCATAACTACACTCCTTTTCTTTTGCATCTCATACTATGATAACATTGTTTTTGATTAATGTCAATAGCGCAAGAGCTTGACATAGATTTTCTTTTGGTGAAAAAGATTTGAAAAATCAGTTGAAAATGCAGGATATATAGGGTATAATTAATTGTTAAATTCAAATAAAGGAGTCTGTAAAATGATAAAGGATATAATTGAACTTCTTAAGGAATATGACCCCGAGGTGGGTGCCGGCATCGAGGCAGAATATAAGAGACAGAAGAGAGGTCTTGAGCTTATCGCAAGTGAGAACCTTGTTTCCGAGCCCGTTATGCTTGCAATGGGTACTCATCTTACAAATAAATATGCAGAGGGCTACCCCGCTCACCGTTACTACGGCGGATGCGAGTGTGTAGACGTTGTTGAGAATATCGCTATTGAGAGAGCCTGCAAGCTTTTTGGAGCTGATCACGCAAACGTTCAGCCCCACTCAGGCGCTCAGGCAAATATTGCAGTGTATCAGGCTCTCGTTGAGCACGGCGAGACTATCATGGGTATGAATCTTGCTCACGGAGGTCACCTCACACACGGAAGCCCCGTAAACTTCTCCGGTATCAACTATAATTTCGTCCCCTACGGCGTAAACGATAACGGCTTTATTGATTATGACGAGATGGAAAAGATCGCAAAGGAATGTAAGCCCCGCCTTATCGTAGCAGGCGCGAGCGCATATCCCAGAGCGATAGACTTCAAGAGAATTTCCGAGATCGCAAAGTCTGTGGGCGCACTCTTTATGGTAGATATGGCGCATATCGCAGGTCTTGTTGCGGCAGGAGTTCACGAAAGCCCCGTTCCTTATGCAGACGTTGTAACGACCACAACCCATAAGACTCTCCGCGGTCCCCGCGGCGGTCTTATCCTTTGTAAGGAAGAGCACGCAAAGGCTATCAATAAGGCAATATTCCCCGGAATGCAGGGCGGTCCCCTTGAGCATATCATTGCTTCCAAGGCAGTATGCTTCGGTGAAGCTTTGAAGCCCTCCTTTAAGGAGTATCAGCAGAAGATAGTAAGTAATGCAAAGGCTCTTGCAGAGGGACTTCTTGAGGGCGGCTTTGACCTTGTTTCAGGCGGCACAGATAACCACCTTATGCTTGTTGACCTTCGCCCCATGGGCATCACAGGCAAGGATATGGAAAAGAAGCTTGATGAGGTTTATATCACAGTAAATAAGAACGCTATCCCCAACGATCCCGAAAAGCCCTTTGTAACAAGCGGTATCCGTATCGGTACTCCCGCAGTTACCTCAAGAGGTCTCGGCGAGGAGGATATGAAGGTTCTGGCAAAGCTTATCACTCTTACAGCGACAGACTTTGATGCAAAGGCAGACTATATCCGCGAGGCGGTAACTGCAATTTGCGAAAAGTACCCCATTTACGAATAATTATAAATCTGAAAGGAGAGCGTCGTGGCACAAAAAGAGTCAAAGCACCTTATAATGGTAAAGGTTGATAACCGCCCCGGCGTTCTTTCACGTATCACGGGACTGTTTACGAGACGGGGCTATAACATTGAAAGCCTTGTTACGGGAATGACTCAGGATCCGAGCATTTACCACATAACCGTTGCGGTCATCGGAACGGATGATGACGTTGAGCTTCTTGCCCGCCAGCTTGAGCGGTGCATGGAGGTAATATGCGTCAAGTGTGACGGCGGGGATGACTGGGAGTTTGTTCAGAAGGAGATGCTTCTTATCCGCATCCCCTGCGACTGCCCTGAAAAAAGAGTAGAGATCATGAATATGTGCTCTCTTCTCTCCTGCAAAACTGCGGGAGTTGGAAAGGGCTCTGTAATAGTTGAGGTCTCAGGTGATACGGGCGTTATCACAGCGGCCCTTCGTTCCTTTGAGATCTTTGGCGAGATCGAGGTCATCCATTCGGGAACGGTCGGAATAGATATGTATTGATTTGACAGATAAGGAAGTAACTGAAATGAAAAGAATTTCTGTAGTAGCGCTTATCCTTGCAGCAGCTCTCAGCCTTTTTGCCTTTGTTTCCTGCGGCGAAAAGGAGGAGGTCAAGGCTCCCGACGGAATGAAGCTTGCCTCCGGTGAGGACGTGGATTACTATATGTACGTTCCCGAGACCTGGAGAGTTGATCGCTCCGATCTTTATACAAGCGCGTATTTTTCCTCAGGCGATGCAACCAGCATATCCGCAACTGCCTACGGCGTGACCGGCGGTGTTGCTACTCTTGAGGAGTGGTGGAAGAGCTTTTGCGAGGAAGCCTCTTCCGTTTACGGTGAGTTCAAAGAGGTGGATACAAAAAAGGCAAAGCTCGGCGGCATCGAGGGTCAGGAATATACCTTCACGGCAAAGCTTGGAGAGCAGCAGTATAACTATATCATTACCGCTGTGATCAAGGATTACTACGTGTATTACGTAACCTATACGTCAACACCCGATTATTATGAGGATCACCTTGAGGAGCGTACTGCGGTGATCGAAAGCTTTGAGTTTAAGAAATAATTATGGCAAGAGATAATATTATTTATCTTGATAACAGCGCAACGACACGCCCGAGTAACGCCTCTCTCGAAAAAATGAGAGAGGCTTTGTGCGTTTCGTGGGGCAACGCAGGATCTACCCATGCTATGGGCAATGAGGCCCATAAGCTTCTTGAAGAAGCGAGAAATATTGTCGGTGTGAGCCTGGGTATCCGCCGCCCGCAGGACGGACACGTGATATTCACGGGAAGCGGAAGCGAGGCCAATAACCTTGCAATTTTCGGAAGCATCGAGGCAAAGGTGCGCGACGGGGGAAAGGTGTTTATCTCAGACGGTGAGCATCCCTCTGTCAATGAGTGTGCAAATGCTCTTGAGAAAAAGGGCTTTGAGGTACATAGAGTGCCTACCGTAGGTGGCGCTCTTGATATTGGATATCTTGAAAAGCATTGCGATAAGTCTACGGTCCTTGCGTCCTTTATGCTCGTAAATAACGAAACGGGCGCGCTTTATGACGTTGCGAGAGCGGCGTCCGTAGTGAGAGAAAAAGCTCCGAAGGCATTTATCCATTCTGACTGCGTGCAAGGATATCTGAAAACGAGGTTTACTTTCAAGAGCCTCGGTGTGGATGCCCTTACCGTAAGCTCCCATAAGGTGAACGCTCCAAAGGGCGCGGGCGCCCTTGTGATAACTCAGGAGGTAATCAGAGCCAAAAGGCTTGTTCCCGTGATCCTTGGCGGCGGCCAGGAGACAGGCTTTCGCAGCGGAACTGAGAATATTCCCGCAATTGCGGCGTTTGGGGCTGCGGTGAAGGAGGGAATGGGCGACTTTGGCGAAAGAGCGCAGACTGTCAGAGAGCTGAGAGCGCTTCTTGAAGAAAAGATCAAGGACACCGTTCGCATAAACCGCCCCGAAAAGGGCATTGACTGCATCGTTAATATGACCCTTCCCCAAATAAAGAGCGAAACTATGCTGAACTTTCTTTCGGGAGAGGGCATCTGCATCAGCGCGGGAAGTGCCTGCTCTGCGAGGAGCGCAGGGGTGAGCCGTGCGCTGACAGCCTTCGGCCTTCCCGATTCAGAGGCAGATTGCTCCGTCAGAGTGAGCCTTTCCCACCTGAATACAGCGGAGGATATTGAGACCTTTGCCGCAGTCCTTTCTGCGGGTGTGGACCGTCTTGCAAAGATAAGATAGGAAAAGGCTTGACCTTTTGAGAGGATTATAGTATAATATAGGTTGAATTAAAGTGATTTTGACTAAAAATTCGTATTAATTGGAGATAATAATGAAAAACAAGGTCATTACAATAATACTTATACTTGCAATGCTTGTTCCCTCTGTAGTAGCAGTTATAAATTACGTAAGCCTCAGAGGCGGTAAGGCAGACAGCCATAACACGGTTGCGGTAACTCTCGTTGACCATAACGATAATACTCATTCATTCACCCGTGAGGGCGGAAATGACGATATGGTCGATTACTTTATCAATGCTATCAATAACGCGGAGGCTGTTTCCGCTCTTCCCACAAGCATTGAGATGGGTAACTTCTATAACGTAACAATGAAGACCACCGTTGATGAGTTTGGCTATAAGTTCTATTATACAACAAACGCAGCTGACTGCTATTTTGTAAACGGTGAGGGCGAGTCCTATAAGATGACAAAGCCTGACAGCGAAAAGTTCCTTCTCAGCGGCTATTCAGGAGCTCTTTACGAAAACGGCATTCTCCCCAACCTTACGGTTTCAGGACTTACGGCAATTCCCGATAAGGCGAGCTGGTATTTCAAGAACGTAGGCGGCGAGTACGTGGCTTACGACTGCTCCGCAAAGACTGAGGAAAAGCAGGAGAGCATCAACCTTGAGGGCGGAATCGCAATGACCTTCCCCATCGAGCCTGACAGCTTTACCGTAAAGATCATAGATATGGCAAACGGCGAGGTCATTTTTGAGGATAGCTATGCAAATATTGCATCTCTTTCCGTAACAAAGGAAATGAACGTAAACGTTGAGGCTGTTGCAAAGTGGTATGAGGATGCAGAGCGTAACTACTACGGCGAGCAGACCTATAAGTTTGATGCAACCTTCGGTGCTCCTGCGCAGTTCTATGCAGGCGTTACCGATATTCAGGTTGGCGAGTTCATCTGTGTAACAGGCTTTAACGTAAACAACGAAAAGGATATCACATTCCAGAGTGAGCCCGATATCAACTATACTCCCGTATTCTTCAGAGATGAGAATAAGGTTCAGGCTCTCATTCCCTTCAGCTGGAATCTTGAAAAGGGCACATATGCTCTCACATTCTCCTACGGCGGATCTACACAGCAGATCAACGTGAACGTTGGAGAGAGAAGCAATCCCTTCCGCGACAGAACGGTTACCATTCCAAAGGCAGTTGTAGATTCCTACGGCACCGAGGAGGTAAGAACCAAGTGCGAGACCGAGCTTCGCGAGGTGGCAAAGAAGGCTTCCGATAAGAAGTACTGGTCAAACGGCGAGATGCTCTTCTATGATGATGAGGATCTTACGTTCACAATGGGCTACGGCCATAACTACACCGTAAGCGGCACGGACGTTAAGTTCCGTAACACAGGTGTTGATTTCTCAGTGGATTCCGGAACTGAGCTCTCGGCAAACCTTGGCGGCGAGATCATTTATGCAGGCTATCTTGATTACAGTGGATATACCGTAGTTATCGAGCACGGCTACGGCCTCAAGTCCTGGTATGCACATATGGGCAGCACAACGGTCAAGGTTGGCGATATCGTAAAGAAGGGCGATGCCATCGGAACTGCAGGCGAATCAGGCTTTACTGCAGTCGAGGGCGTACATATCGGAATGACTATCTACGACGTTCCCGTTTGCACCTTTGCTCTGTGGAAGAACAGCTACAGACCCGAGGGACAGAAGGGTATCGTAATGTACGAGGAAAACTAAACTTTCGGGAGGAGCAAGCCTGCTCCTCCCAAATTTTATTTGGAGATTGGCGTGAAAATTCAGAATGAAGAAATTTATACTTTGATTTTTTCACGCACAAACTCAACCTAAAAATGGGACCCAACCCATTTTTGTTCTTTCAGAACACGGTCGAGTTTCAAACTTATTTGTGCCGCCGCAAAGCGGTGGAATGGAGATCAACATGAAAATAAACGGACTTTTAAAGCTTACGCTTCTTGATTTCCCGGGACATACTGCCTGTACGGTATTTATGGGTGGATGCAACTTCCGCTGCCCCTTTTGCCATAATGCAACTCTTGTGCGCGGCGAGGGTGAGGATATAACGGAGGAGGAATTCTTTAAATTCCTTTCAAAAAGGCAGGGCCTTCTTGACGGCGTGTGTATAACCGGCGGCGAGCCTCTTTTGCAGAGGGATATTGCCGATTTTATGAGAAGGATCAAGGATATGGGCTTTGCAGTAAAGCTTGATACCAACGGCGCATTTCCCGAAAAGCTCCGCGAGCTTTGCTCAAGGGGCCTTGTGGACTACGTTGCAATGGATATAAAATCAAGCCCTGAGGGATACAGCCGCGCTGCGGGAATTACTGTAAATACGGATAAGATCCGTGAGAGCGTGGAGTATCTTTTATCAGGCAGTGTTCCCTTTGAGTTTCGAACCACGGTTGCAAAGGGCGCAGTCCTTCCCTCGGATATGGAGGGTATCGGCAAGCTGATACAGGGCGCTGAGAGATATTTTCTTCAGGGATTTGTAGACTCAGGGGATATTCTCGGCGAGGGCTGCAGCGCATATACCAAGGAAGAAATGGAAGAAATGCTCGCTGCAGTCAGAAAATACGTCCCCGCTGCAGAGTTAAGAGGGATGTAGTATTTAGTTATGATTGCCTTTGGCAAACGATGATTTGATAAATAAAACGAACGAATTAATTGTAGGGACAGGCGTCCCCGACTGTCCGTTGCAGACGTAACGACTCGCTGTAAATATCGTTTTTGCGGGCGGACAGTCGGGGACGCCTGTCCCTACAACATCGTGTGTCTTTTGCGCTTGTTTGTGCATCAAATTTCATTTTGGTTCGCGTGCTGAGCGCGAATGGAGCTTTATTGAATTTATCAAAAATATTTTTCAAAAAACTGCTAACCGAATTGCGAAAAAAGCTACTGTATTAACGAAAGCAGCTTTCAAGAACAGAAATCTGACGAAAGGAGTGAGGAATATGACGAGAGAAGCAGCGGCAAAGCTGGTAGGCGAGAACCTGAAGACCTTGTATGCCTGGGCACTGTCAAGAGTGTCAAAAAAAGAAGAAGCAGAGGATCTCGCAGGCGAGATATGCCTTGCGGTAATAGAAAACGCCCATCGCCTTCGCTATGACGATGCGTTTTACGGCTGGTTCTGGCAGGTGGCAAGAAATACATATGCAAATTATTTAAAAGAGAGATCGAAAAAGTCCTCCATATCATACGGTCCCGAAAGCATACCCGAGCCCGAAGCAGATGAAACGCCTGAAAGCTATATCATCCAAAAGGAAGAATACTCCGCGCTCTACCGCGAGATAGCTCTTCTTGCGAAAAATCACCGCGAATGCAGCGTTGATTACTATTTCAACGGTATGTCCGTTAAGAAAATAAGCGAGAAATATTCCCTCACTCCCGAGTCCGTCAAATACTATCTGTTCAAAACAAGAAAGATTTTGAAAGAAGGAATAGCAATGGAAAGACAGTTTGGAGAAAAGAGCTTTAACCCCACACCATTTTATTTGCAGGTTTTGTATCGCGGAAGGCTGACCGATGAGTACGTTGATCTTTTCAGAAACAGAAAGCTCCCCGGCCAGATACTCTCAGCTGCTTATTACACTCCTATGAGCATCGGTGAGCTTTGTCTTGAACTTGGTGTACCGACAGTATATCTTGAAGACGAGGTCAAGATTCTCTGCGATTATGAGCTTCTCAAAAAGACCGGCGATAAGTATCAGACACAGATAATCCTTATGGATGAAGGATTTTCAAACGAAGTTTGGAGCAAGTGTGAAAAAGAATACAAAAGCGAAGCGGCAGTGATCTCAAAGGGCCTCTCTGCAAAGCTTGAAAGGATCAGAGATATAGGCTTTATCGGTAACAGACTTGACGGTGATCTGCTTATTTGGGACAGCTTGGTGATCGCCTTGGCAGAAGCATTTCAGAGAATGCCTATGCCTGAGCTGACACAGCAGATATGCAGCAATAACACCGTAGGATTTACATACGGAATATGCTGTGAAAAGAACGCTTTGCCCGAGATCAGGAGAGGCGCAGAAAGTATCGCTATCACATATAACAGAGGTGACGGACAGCAGATACTCTATCTTCTCTTTGGTAACAACGGCTGGATAAAGCAGCTTTACATAAAGGATACTGCCAGCTACGTTGACAGGATCGTAAATGAATACCTTGCAGACCCCGCAAAAACAAAGATTCCCGCGCTTTCACAGGAGGAAATGGATAAGCTCACCTCTCTCATTTCCGCTGAGATCGACGGAGTGGAAAAGCTTATCAGACTTTGTAACGGAGTTTGCACCGAAGCACTTCGCAACCGCGCTCCCGAGTCAGTAGAAGTAAACGAGGGAACAACACTTCTCGCTTCCCTTATGTTCATTTTCTCAATGATCGCGACTCTTTGCGAGGACGAGGGCCTTGTGTACCCCGAGGGCAAGTGCCCCGGAATCATTGCCATTAAGTAAATATATGTTGAGAGCCGAAGCAAAATAAGCTTCGGCTTTCTTTTTTGCCTTGGCCGTGTATTCCAAAATTCAAAAAACAGTATTGAAGAATCCCTGCTGCCGTGGTATAATCTGATACAGATATTATTCGTGAGGTGGAATATGGGAACTATAATCAGTCTTGTTGTCGGTATCGGTGTCGTTGCGGCAGCCATCGCTTTTGTTGTGGGCTGCATCGTTCTTTCTGCAAGAAATGAAAAAAAGGGTATGGATAAGGTTGAAGAGCCCACTCCTATGGCGGATATTGAATGCGATGAGGGCGGCGAGGAATACGTAGCCGTGCCGGCGCGGGTCGTTGATATGAAATGCGAGGGAGTTGGGCAGGGAAGCGCAAAGCATCCCGGTTACCGCGTGTTCTATAACGTGACCTTTCTTACAGACGGCGGTGAGACTGTCAGATATTCCGTAGGGCAGACTGTTTTTGACAGACTGAGCCTTAATATGACTGGTGATCTTGTAACCGTAAACGGTAATTTTTTCGATTTCTCGAAAGGTGAACCAATAGAATAATCAAAAAGCTGTTGCAACAAAATGCAACAGCTTTTTGATTATTCGTTTTCTGCGTTTTCTATAGCTTCTGCAGCTTCTTCAACTGCTTCTTTTTCGGGGATTACAACCTCGGGGATAGACTCGTCGTAGTCACTCCAGAATTTTGTAACGGCCTCCGTGTAGCTCTTTTTGTCAACGTAATAGCTGAGGCCGTGATCGGCACCGGGAACTATGAGTAGATGGCGGGGCGCAATGCACGCCTTGTAATTCTCATAAGTCATTGAAACGGGGACGAAGCGGTCGTCAGTTCCGTGAATGAAAAGAACGGGAACGCGGCACGCCTTCATTGCATCCGTGCAGGAGTACTCGTCACTGCCCACGCTTATTTTCTTTTTGCAGATATCGCGGGCAACGGAGCTGTAAAGTCCGTAGGGAATATGAAGGTTGTTCTGAACAACGTGGCGCCAGATAGCGTGTGGTGAGGTAAAGGCGCAGTCTGCAACGATGCCGTGAACTCTCTCGGGAAGGTCAAAGCCCGCAGTCATAAGTACAGTCGCGCCGCCCATGGAAACTCCGCCGAGGTAGACGGGTATGTTCTCGTCCTCAGTTTTTTCGCATACCCATTTTATCCATTCAAGGCAGTCGTAGCGCTCGAGGAGACCGAATCCCATATAGTCACCGCCGCTTTCCCCCTGTCCTCTCTGCTCGCAGAAGAGAACGGAGCATCCGTCTTCAAACCAGGAGGGGGCAATGATACCGAAGTCCTGCGACCAGGAGCTTCGCCAGCCGTGCATAGCCACAACTATTCTTTTAGCGCCCTCACAGGGGTACCAGTGACCAACAAGGCGCACGCCGTCATAGGATTCTATCTCAACGTCCTCGTGAGGTATTTCTTCAAGGCGCGCTCCCTCGTCCATGATCTTTTCAAGAACGGCGGAGAGCTCACCCGAGCCCATAATGATATCGCGGCCGCGGTTCATATTCTTTGATACTGCCTTTGGCATTTTTCTGTCAAGGGCAATATTCATAAGGCTTTTTGCAACCGTGTGATATATAACACCGACTATTGCCGCGCTTGCAGCCGCAATGCCGGCTCCCACTATAATATTTTTCGTGCTTTTCTTCATTGTGATATCCTCTTAGATAATAGCATTTTCTATATACTATTATATCCCCTATTTATGGCAAAGGTCAATAATTTTTTGAAACAGTATGTTAATTTACCCGCAGTTTATATATTGGCGCGGGATGCTGTTGAATTTTTTGAAATTTTGTGCTATCATAATTTGGTAAAGAGACGGAAAGGAGTGTCAGAAATGCTGAAAATTCTGATAGCTGAGGATGACCGCGAGCTGAGGCGCCTGTTTTCCCACGTGCTTATAAAAAACGGCTATACCGTCAAGGAGGTGGGCAACGGCAGGGAAGCCCTTGACTCCGTTGAAAACGATTATTTCGATCTTATAATATCAGATATAATGATGCCCGTAATGGACGGATACGAGTTCGTACGCCTTCTCAGAGAGGCGGGCAGCACTACTCCCGTGCTTATGATAACCGCCAAGGATGCCTTTGACGATATGCGCCTCGGATTCGTTTCGGGAACTGACGATTATATGGTAAAGCCCATTAACGTAAACGAGATGGTGCTTAGAGTAGGCGCGCTTCTTCGTCGCGCTCAGATGATAAACGATCGCCGCCAGACCATCGGGGATACGGTGCTTGAATGTGATTCCTTTACGGTAATAACGGGGGAGGAGACCTTCACCCTGCCTCAGAAGGAGTTTATGCTTCTTTATAAGATGGCGTCATACCCCGGAAAGATATTCACCCGACAGCAGCTTATGGACGAGGTATGGGGGTATGAGTCTGACAGCGATACACATACCGTTGACGTACATATAGGCAGGCTCCGTGACCGCTTCCGCGACTGCGCGGATTTCAAGATAGTCACTATCCGTGGCGTAGGGTATAAGGTGGTAAAACTGTGAAGCTGAAAAAAGAAAAAGATATGAAGGACCGCGAGCTGTTTTATAATCTGCGAAGCAAAAAGGGTGGTTGGGTAAGCCTTAACACGCGACTTACAGTCGTTGTCGTAGCCGAGGTACTTGCCTGCGTTCTCATTGCTTTCGGTATTATCAGCCTTGTTAATCTTCTCGTTCCCGAGCTTGATAATAAGGTGCCGCTGATAATACAGACGGTGCTTCTCAGCCTTGTTGTTATAGGAGTTGCTACGAGGTTTTTGTCCCGAATATTCTTTGACCCCATAAAGCAGATCAGAAATGCAATGCAGAAGGTTGCAGACGGAGACTTTTCCGTGCGCCTTAATACTACAACAAAGGTGTCAAAGGAAATGCGGGAGGTATATGCGGGCTTTAATCTTATGATGGATGAGCTGAGTGCTACGGAAATACTCCAGACAGATTTCGTTTCAAACGTTTCACACGAGTTCAAAACCCCAATAAATGCCATAGAGGGCTATACCACCCTGCTTCAGGACTGCGAAAATCTCAATGCCGATCAAAAAGAATACGTTGAGAAAATACTCTTCAACACAGGAAGGCTTTCAACTCTCGTGGGAAACATCCTTCTTCTGTCGAAGATAGAGAATCAGTCCATAAGAACGAATAAGACACGCTTTCGCCTTGACGAGCAGATCCGTCAGTCCATCGTTGCCTTGGAGCCACGCTGGTCAGAAAAGGATATCGAGATAGATGCAGAGCTTGAGAGCATTGAATACACGGGAAGCGAAAATCTTTTGCATCACGTGTGGGATAATATTATCGGAAACGCCGTAAAGTTTGACCCTGTAGGGGGAAGTGTTCGTATCGGACTTGAAAAAAAGGACGGGCTTATTATTTTCACGGTAGAGGACAACGGTCCCGGGCTTTCACCCACATCTCAGAAGCACCTTTTTGAAAAGTTTTATCAGGAGGATTCTTCCCATAAGCAGGAGGGAAACGGACTGGGCCTTGCTCTTGTAAAAAGAATACTGTCCATTGAAAAGGGCGATATTTATGCAGAGAATATTGATGGCGGCTGCCGCTTTACGGTAAAGCTTATTGCAAACTGAATTAAAAAATACACCCTGAAAAGGCAGTTGCGATAAGGGATTATCGCAACGCCGGTGATATTTTCCCTTGCGGGAAAGTGATATATTTCCCGAGGGAAATGTGATATATTGCTAACGCATTGTGATATATGCCCGAAGGGCATGTTGCGGAATAAAAACTACCCGTTGCAATCGCAGCGGGTAGTTTTTTTCATTAATATTTTCGAAGAAAATATATC
>JAFQDC010000043.1 GCA_017416205.1 Clostridia bacterium
AATTGGCTTAGCCAAACGATGATTGCTACGCAAACGATGATTGCCTGCGGCAAGTTATATAGGCAATCATATCATCGTTTTCCCGTAGGGAAACCATCGTGACCGAAGGTCTCATCGCGCACGAAGTGCTCATCACTTTTTTTCTCTCCCCTTCAAACCAAAATTTGAAGAACAAAGAAAAGAGAGCCGAAACGGCTCTCTTCAGTCTGTTGCTCTCGCAACAGGTTTTCTTTTATTCTGTGTATCCGCCTTTTAAGAATTTCATTACGTTTTTGACCTCGCCGCGTATCTCTACCATTGAGGTAATGGTGCCGGTGTCATCTGCCGAGCAGCAGAAAAGAACTACGGGATAGTAATCAGTTCCCACCATCATCATTTTTCCTTCAATGCAGAGAGTAAGCATTGAATAGTCCATAAACGCCCACTCTCCGTCTATATCCTTTCCATAGCCAACGTATATATTTCCCTGACCGCCCGCGGGGATATCTATCTCCTTATCACGGGAAAACTCCTGAAAATATCCGCCTGAAACGCCAAAGGCGGCAAAGCCGCTGTCAAGCTTATAGGCTTCAATGAAGGACTCAAGGCTGTCTCCCACCTTGATGCCGAAGGGAGCTACTCCGTTCTCATATTTTTGAACGTCTGCCGCTCCGAAGGATGCTATCTCAAGAGTTCCGTCGCCGTAATAGGTTGCGGCATACTCACTTTCGAGCGTTGCGCTTCCCTCAGCATGAGGAAGCGTGAAGAGCTGGCTGTCCTCAAATCTTGAGTCGCTCACTATTCCAAGGTCATCATAGCTGAAATAAGGCTTTGTTGTATCCTCAGGCTTTTTCTCGGGCTCCTTTGCGCAGGATGCAAGAGAAAAGGCAAGGATCAATGCCAAAGCAAGGCTTATTGATCTTTTCATATCAGAACACCATATGAACGGGCAGGCCGTTCTCATACTTATTCTCGCACTCACCCTGAATGAGAGGCATGATATAGTTAAGGCACTCGTCAGTTACGTTATTGCCCTCTTCGTTTATCATAGAACGGGGAACGCTTCTTACTGCGTTTGCAATGCCTGCGATCTCCTTTGCGGCAAAGGTTATCTTATATTCCCCCTCAGCTCTCTCCATTGCCATCATACAGCCTGTCTTTCCTGATACTGCCGCCGCTGCAGCTGCAGCACCAACGCCGCGGGACTCCAAAATATCCGCCGCAGACTGAAGATGCGCCGCGCATCTCTGGCTGATATTGAGTTCAACAGAACGAACCTTACAACCGATTGCAGCCTTAACTGCCATTTCAAGAGCCTTACCTGTGCCGGAGAGATACTTGTGACCAAATGCGTCCGTAACGCCGCTCTGGGCGCTTTCGCCGGCATACTTACCGTTCTCATCGCGCACGCCCTCGGAAACTGCGATCACTACGTTTGGATGAACTGTGAGAGCCTTCTTAACGTCCTCAATAAACTTGTCCATTGAGAAGGCAACCTCGGGAAGATAGATATAGTCGGGTGCGGGACGGCCGACAAGGGCGGGAAGTCCTGCTGAAGCTGTAAGCCAGCCTGCGTCACGTCCCATGATCTCAACGATGGTCACAGCAGGAACCGTATATACTGCGCAGTCGCGGATAATCTCGGAAACTGTAGCAGCAATATACTTTGCAGCACTTCCGAATCCGGGGGTATGGTCTGTTCCTGCAAGGTCGTTATCAATGGTCTTGGGAACACCCATAACTCTCATTTCATAGTCACAGCCCTTAAGATACTCCGTGAGCTTTGCCACGGTATCCATAGAATCGTTGCCTCCGATATAGAAGAAGTATCTGATATCGTACTTCTTGAAAAGCTTAATAAGGTTATCAAAGAAAGCCTTATCCTCTGCAGGCTTCGGGAGCTTCTTTCTGCAGGAGCCGAGAGCCGCTGCGGGGGTCTGGGACAGGAGGCAGAGCTTTTCCTCATCTGCCACGCCCTTTTCGCATTCAAACATTTCAGAAAGGTCGATGGTTCTTTCTGCAATAAAGCCCTCTATACCGTTACGCATACCGTAAAGCTTTGTTATTGCATCGGGATTTTCGATACATCCCTTGATAACGCCTGCAAGAGTTGCGTTTATAGCGGCTGTAGGGCCTCCGGACTGGCCTACGAGTGCCGCGCCTTTAAGAATTGACATTTTTTATATCCCCTTTATTATATTAATTTCTTCGTTTATTATACCATTTGCACACCCGTAAGTCAACAGCGAAAGTTTCATTCCCATATAATATAGAAAACGGGCTGCCGCAAAAAAATGCGACAGCCCTGGGGGGGATTTTTCGTTTTTCTTCGGTCAAAAAACCAGATCAAATATCTGAATAATCTGTAAATCCGAAGGGTAATACTCCGTATTTTTCAAAATCCTTCCCAATTGCATTCAGATCATCATGGTCTTCATCAGTCAATGATGTACCTGTTTCGGGAATATACGTAAAATAGTCAAGATCGATTATTTCAGGCTTGAGGGTATCAAGTAGCTTTTGTGCATTCTCATCACCGAGTTCAAGAGCGCGGATCCACAGCCTTTTCGCTTCCTGTAATCTTTCACGTCCCTTTAGATATTTTCCGTATTCAAGACAAACTGCCCCAAGTAAAAGCATAGCCGTAGCACTCATATCCTCATCGGGAAATCCTGCCTTCAACGCTTTTTCAAGAAGCCTTATATAATCTGTGTACTTCTCTATATCCGTGTTTTCCTGAACGTCTGTACAAACGTAAAGCAAAACCGCCTCGGGAAGTCCAAGCTTTACAAGGGAATGGAGCTTTTCCTGTCCTGCAGAAGAATCGGGGCCGTTATTAACTACGAAAACATAATCGTTTACTACAAGTTCCCGAAGCTTATTGGTCCAGCTGACAGCCTTTCGAAGATACTCACTCTTCATAATGCCTGTTTTATCGCCATCTGCACAATCAATATAGGAATTTACAAGATCTGAACATTCTTTGGCTGTCATTTCACTGCCAACAATGAAGTCAGCTCCTTCAAAGCCTATGAAGCCTTTCATTTCGCTCTACCACCTTTATAAGTAATAACTGTTTCGTATCATACTCATTTTAACGTTTTTTTCCTACTCTGTCTGCAAGGCGGATCGTATGTATCATGGGGACTATAAGCACTCCGAGGCATATATTGCCTATTGCGTGAGTAACATCAAAATAAAATCCTGCACCTATCCACGCAAGCATCTGCTCAAAGGAAAATCCCATAAGAAGGGCCTGTGCGGGGGCGTATATAGTGCCGAACATGATTCCGTGCAATGCACTTACAGTACAGTATACAATTGGTGCCAGCCATTTCGGCATTCTTTTCGGGAGAAGCATTGTCATTCCCCACAGCACCGTCCACACGTAAAGATAGGGTATCCACCACATAGAAAAGCCGCCGTATATGCCATTCAGGAAAACGTATACGTACAAGGGGTAAAGCGCCTTTGCTCTGTACACTACGGTTGCAGCAACGATAAAGGTTCCCACAAGGTGAATATTTGGCAGCGCCTCCATTGCAATATCGGAAGCAAACATCAACGCTCCAATCATTGCAAATATTACGATCTCACGAACGGAGAGCCCCTTACTTTTCGACCTTGAACGCGTATTCTGCTCCTGCTTCAACATCGGTAGTATCAACTCCGCTCATTGCATACTCGCCGTTAACGTAGAACGCCCAGTAAGTCTGATCCACGTCATAGTCAGCAACGATGCCGTTTACCTTCTTTACGTAGAGGCCGAAATCGCCTGCATCGCCCTCAATAAGCTCAAGTTCGAGAAGTGCGTCACCAACGGTCTTTTTATCGGTATTGATCTCGAAAAGGGTTTCATTTCCGTCCTTATCAACTACCTTGAAGTTAAACTTCGTTTTGCCCTCGCCGAGGACGGTTTTGCCGTCGCCCTCGTCGGCAGTAGTGTCGGAAACGGTGGTGTCAGCCTCTGTGGTCACCTTGTCCGTCGTATCGGGGGTTTCTTTTTCGCTGTTCTTACAACCTGTTGCAAAAAGCGCTGTAGCCGCAATCAGCACCGTGCAAAGGAAAAGAGCAAGCATTCTTTTAAGAGTTTTCTTGTTCATTGCTTTTTCTCCTTACTAAAAAATAATATTCTTTTCTCCCAGCCGGCACTCGCGGCACTCAGGATACTTTAAAGTCTGAAAGTATTTCGACTCAGCGCACTCCTCCCGCCTTCTCGGTTTCCCAATGGCTTGTCCCCGAATTGCGGCTTCGGGTAGAAAGGAGCCTTTTGCGCTTCACGGCGGCGTGCCCGTGCAGGACTCTCACCTGCTTCCATTCAGACTATCTGATTATAGCACAGATCATTTTCTTTATCAATATGAATTATTAAGATTTGATAAATGGTATTGCTTTATCTCTGCTGCCGTATATAATGGTATATGTTAACGCTTGAGAAAGGTTTGATCTTTACATATGAGTATAATAAAAGAGTTTTTCGGCTTCGGCGGATATGAAAGGCCCCCTGAGGGATATATGTCAGTGCAGCATCTCATTTTTGCTTCTATCCTGACGATTCTAATGTTTGCTCTTGCCATCATTTTCGCCGTTAAATACAAAAACAGATCCGAAGCTGAAAAGAACAAGGTCATCGTTTTTTCTGCAATTCTTATAGATGCTATTGAGCTTTCAAGGATCATATTGATATGCATACGTATCTCCGACCCGTGGCGCTGGCTCTATATGCTGCCGTTTTTCCTTTGCAGTATTCATTTCATAACGATGCCTCTTGCCGCATTTTCAAAGGGCAGAGTGAGAGAGGCTTCTCTTGACTTTACTGCCATTTTCGGTCTTCTCGGCGCTTTGATGGGAACATATTTTGCAGGTAATAATTTTTCTGCATATCCGATCCTCTCCATTGACAACATCGCCTCCGGTCTTACCCACTGTATTGCGGGATTCTTTGCTCTATACGTGCTTATAACAGGATCGGCAAAGCTTGAAAAGAAAAATATCCCGATTACAATTTCTATTCTTTTCGGATTCTGTATAGTTGCATATATTGCAAATATATTTACTGACTGTAACTATATGTTCCTCTCCCGCGGAGACGGTACCCCCTACGATATAGTTTTCAATTTTACAGACGGCAATCCCGTTTTATATCCTCTTATTGTTGTTTTACTTTTTGTTATCTACATTTTCGCTTTTTATTTTCTTTACTACTCAATTAGAAAAGCTTCTAAGAAAAAATGAAAAAACTCCCCGAACGGAGACACTTTACAAAGAAATTGTCTCCGTTTTTCTATATAAAAAATGACACTTTCAAAATTTGAAAGTGTCATAGCGAGTTAATCATAGGATCGTTTGCTGATATAATAAGACTGCAACACAAATACACGTGTTTTTGCATACTTGATTTCATTTCATAACAGTAGTATAATCTAACCAAGAACTTACTTATTGTGTATTGGATGTTTGCATATGAAAATAATAGATATCATAAAAAACTTTATTTTAAAGCAAAACCTGAAAAAGCGACAGCTCACTGAAAAATGCACAGAATTACTTAACGCATCCAGAGAAGCTCTTTCCAAAATAGATGCGTTGTTTTCAAACAAGAAAAAAGATATAGACGTTGATCGTGCAAATGATCTTTTGAACCAATATGCTCATCTCACGTCAGAATATCAGCTCATCAAGTCAGGAAAATACAGAAAGGCGAAAAACCACAAAGAGCTGTTAATTTTACTTAATGCTTACATTGAAGAATCGACAAAGCTTTCCGAACGAATTGGGATACACAACAGTAACGTATTTGTAGACAAATATATCAACCAAATGGCCTCCTGCATCAATGATGCGGAAGCTTTGTTTACAGACAAAGCCGCATTTATCGATCCAATTTTGGAAGATAATTGGCGCGAAAAATATATCGAGTTGCTGAATGATCTCATTTTCGCCGATACAAGCCGTTATAAGAATGCCGCAAAATACTCTGAATTTTCCGAAAGATCCGCAAAAATCCAACGAATAGGCTCAGAGCTCCACGGCATGATCCAAACTCACAATGATTTTGCGGCAGATCTGAAAATCAGCGATGCATATAAGATTCTCGGCGATGTGGAAGGTCACCGCCTTGATCGTCAGCAGATGCATAACATTGTCAAGGAAGTCTCAAACCAATTAGTTATTGCGGGAGCAGGAACAGGAAAAACAACCACCATTATCGGAAAGATCAAATATCTTCTCTCCACCGGGAAATACTCTCCCGATGATTTTTTGGTATTATCGTTCACCAATGCGTCAGCTTCAGAAATGAATGAACGTTTGAGCAGAGAAACGAACAGTAATATTTCTGTTTGTACCTTTCACAAACTCGGACTTAATATAATTACAGAAATTGAGGAAAAGCCTCCAAAAATATCTCAGCTTAATCTCGCAAAATTCATCAGAGAAAGGCTTCGGGGACTTATGCTTTCAGAAAGTTACCTTTCCGAACTCGTCAAATATTTGACAAACAACAGAGTTGTTTCAAAAGACGAATTTGAATTCAAAAACTATGGTGAATACGAAAATTATCTGAAATTCAATCCTCCGACAACTTTACGCAATGAAATCGTAAAAAGCTATGGAGAAATGTATATCGCAAACTTTCTCACACAAAACGGCATCAATTACATTTACGAATGCCCTTATGAGATTGATACGAGAACAGACGAGTATACTCAATATACTCCCGATTTTTATTTGCCGGATCAGAACATATATATTGAGTTCTTCGGCATAAACCGCAATGGAAATGTTCCTCCTTACTTTAAGGGCTCGCACGGAAAAAGCGCCAATGATGCCTACAGAGAATCAATGGAATGGAAAAGGCTCACACATCGCAACAATTCTACCACAATGATCGAATGCTTTGCTTACGAGCAAGCAGAAGGCATACTTATAAGCGAGCTCAAAAGAAAGCTCACAGAAGCAGGCGTTACGCTCTGCCCAAAATCTACGCAGGAGCTTTGGGATGAACTAAAACAAAATGAAAGTTCCATCCTTGACGGCTTAATAGAGCTTTTTGAAACCTTTATCAATCTGACTAAGAGCAACGATTACACCTTAAACCAAATCAAGGATTTGAATATAGACCACAAAAGGGCTTCTGATAACGCGAGTTTTCTTAACTTAGTAGAACCGGTATACGATGCTTATTGCGCACATCTTAAATCATTCGAAGAAATTGATTTCAACGATATGATAAACACTGCGTCACACTACATACGCGACGGCCTATACAAAAATCCTTACAGGTTTATTGTCGTTGATGAATATCAAGATATTTCAAAAGCTCGATACAATCTTTTGAAGCTTCTTCGCAGCTCATCAAATTGCAAAATTTTCTGTGTCGGTGATGACTGGCAAAGCATATACAGATTTGCAGGAAGCGATATAGGCTTTATTCTCAACTTTGAACGCTATTGGGGAAAGGCAGATATCGGACGAATAGAGACCACCTACCGTTTTCCTTTAGACCTCATTAATATTTCAAGCGCGTTTATAATGAAAAACCCGGCACAACTGAGCAAAAAAATCAAAGGGGTATCTTCGTCGTTTGAATTCCCTTTTGGAGAGATCCAAGGTTATAACGAACATTATGCAATAGCTTTTACTATAAAAAAGCTTGATGAACTCCCCAAAAACAGCACCGTGTTTTTCATAGGAAGATATTCATTTGACCGTAATATACTTAATAACCACCCTGACCTATCTTGTTCATATGAAAACGGAACCGGTATAATTGTAAAATATCGTAATCGACCTGATCTTATGATGCAATACTTAACCGCGCATAAATCAAAAGGATTGCAAGCTGATTACGTATTTATCATAAATAACAAAAACGCACGGATGGGCTTCCCCAGCAAAATACAAGATTCTCCCATTCTTGATCTTCTATTGGAGAAGAACGACCCTTTCCCGTGTGCCGAGGAAAGGCGCTTATACTACGTTGCACTTACTCGTGCAAAAACCAAAGTCTACATTGTTACTGTAAAAGGCCACGAATCCGATTTCGTACGCGAATTAAAGCTTTTATACTCCGCTCCGGTAAAGCGCAATCAGTATAGATGCCCTATCTGCGGCGGAAAATTACTTTTAAGAAAAGGGCCTTACGGGAATTTTTTCGGCTGTCAGAATTATAAAAAGTTAAACTGTAAATATATCAAAAAAATTAAAGGTTAAAACCTAAAAGCTTCAGCCAAATAAGTCCGTTACACAAGGTATAGTAATAAGAAAACTCCTGTATCTAAACCATGATACAGGAGTTTTTTTCATTTCTCTATAACAAAGCTCTTCTTATTTCCCTTTTCGCCGTAGATTATCTCAACCGTTACGGGAACGTTTGATTCAACGGTGATGGCGGGAACATCATTTGCGCTCTCTCTGGCCTCGCACATAAGAGTAAGGGTTCCTTCATTTCCGAAGGGGTATTTTTCAATACCGTGGCGCTCTGTAAGGTTTACGTGCCAGACTATCTTATTATTCTGAGCCTCGGGCTTTATGCCGAACACGTACTCAAAGAGAATGGATATGGGGCCGAGTCCCGACCAGCCTACGAAATTGGGGCGGGCGGGGTCTCCCTTCCAGGGTCTTCCCTCGTTTACAAACTCGGGAGCATAGTTTTCAAAGAGAGTTCCCGTTTGCAAAAATACGTCGATGGCGCTGTACAGATAATCCTTTGCGATCTCGTGGGAAAGGTCGAATTTCTCATATGTATCAAGTCCCTTAAGCACCATATAGGTTGTGGGGGGCCATACTCCGCCATTCCAGTAGTCGCCCTCGGGATCGTATTCCGCCATATCACGTGAAAGGGCGGGAACGCGGTTCGGAGTTTTAAACTCATTCTCGTTTTCAAGGTGGGCTATAAGCTTTTCTGCACGCTCACCGTCGGCACACCTTGCAAGAAGTCCCCAATAAGCTCCGATATGCTTTATCATGCTCTTGCGGTCCCCTCTCCAGAGGTCATAATAAAAGCCTGTATCCTCATCCCAGAGCTTTTCGTTGATAGCAGCTTTCAGCATATCTCTTTCGTCTGTAAGCTCGGGGATAAATTCCTCGCGGCCGACTATTTTTGCCATTTCAACGAGGATATTGCAATTGAGAAGCTCCTGCATACAGGCATCCACCCAGACTGCGTGACCGTGGCTGTACATACGGCTGTACTGCGGCTCAACACGGCGGATATTATCCATGCCGCAGCCCCACCCCGTTGAAAAATATGTGCCGTCCCGCCAGGTATGGTTTTCCCTCATCCACTGATGATATGCCATAAGGGGAACGAATACCTCGGAAAGTCTTTTCTTATCGCCAAAGTTAAGATAGTATTCCCATTCGCACCAGGTCATAATATCGGGGCCCGTTGCCGAGGGGTCGTGGCGGGTGAAGTGATCCTTACCTGTCCACTCCTCGATCTCGCGGCAGATAAAGCCGTCTATATGCTGATGGGAATAGAAGTTATCAAGAGTTTTCTGGAATTTGAATATCCTGTCCGCATATTTTCCGAACATGAGCATAAAAGAGGAGTCCCACATAAAGATACAGCCGTTAAAGGCGGTATCTATGAAATTGGAAACAAAGCCCGTGTTGGGGACAAGCTTCAGGACGTTCTTGAAACCTATCTCCCACGCCTTCCAGTAGCAGTTTATGTAGTCCTCGTGGCCTTCCCAGTGAGGCACGGGAAGAGAGTCCTTCGCATCCTCAAAGGTTACGGCGGGGACATCCTCGGGACATTTCTTTCTTTCTATAAAAACGTTTTCATCCACAAGGAGGTTTTCCTCATGGGTAAACTCAGCATTCTGCTTGAAAAAATCAAGACCGTAGTAGTCGATGTATTCCATTTAGGTTACCTTTCGTTAGATATACTATCATAAAACCAAGTGCTTTTATATTTCAGTTGGTAAAAGAGCGACTGTATCAAGGCCTTCCCCCATGATTCGGGGGAAGGTGGCACTATGCAATTGCTTATAGTTTAAGATAAAGCACATTTCCGGAGTTAAAGTATAGGTTTTTGCTATAAAACGGGGAGTGACGGATGAGGGTTGCTACCTGGGTGCGAACCAAACGTGCAATTTATGTGTATTTCAGAACTACAGCATAATGAATATTATAAATTTTGTCATTTCAAGTTTAACTTGATTTATAGACAGCTCATACCCAGGTAGCAACCCTCATCCACCGCAAGCGGTCCCCCTTCCCCCGAATCTTGGGGGAAGGCTTTTCGAAAGTCATTTCTTCAATTTATACCATAGTATTTTTCTTTTGTAATTTCGAGAAATATTATTCCATTTTCTTCGTTCACGATTTCAAACCCAACAGATAGATGTAATTTCAACGCAGCTTCCCTTGTTGCCTCGAAATCGTTACGAACTGCGACCGCAGAGAACTCACCAAAAGCTTCATTCAACAGTAATCTCATAGCTTCAACGGAAAAGTCTTGTCCACGATATTGTCCCTCAAGTACAATACCCATATCATACCACTCACCGCTATTGTTCTTGTGCAAGTTTACTTCACCTATGAAACAACCGTCTTCAATACGTTTTATATATGCATAATAACACTGTGGTGAATTCATTAAAAAGTAATCATACCATTGTTGCCATTGATTCTCCGGGAAGTCAATACATCCTGTATCGTTGTGATACGTAACGGAATTCAAATTATAGCCTTTATTATAACTCATGGTATCAGGATCACTCAAAAGCTTTTCTCTATACCAAAGCTCAGCTATTTGGGGCACGTATAATGTCAGCCTGTTGCTCATCTCACCTATACTTCTCCGCTTCCCCCTGTGCAAGGGTATCGCATCTCTCGTTATAGGGGTGGCCTGCGTGGCCCTTTACCCATACGAATTCCACCTCGTGTCTGTCGCACTGGGTGAGCAGCTCGTCCCAAAGCTCGGGGTTCAGGGCGGGGGATTTATCTGCCTTTTTCCAGCCCTTTGCCTTCCAGCCTCTTGCCCAGCCCTTGGTTATACCGTCTACCACGTATTTCGAGTCAGACGTGAGCACGACCTCGCAGGGCTCCTTCAACGCCTTCAGGGCATTTATGGTAGCAAGGAGCTCCATGCGGTTATTGGTGGTCTCAGCCTCGCCTCCGCATATCTCCTTTTCCCTGCCGTTATATACGAGCACCGCCGCCCATCCCCCGGGACCGGGGTTTTTCTTGCAGGAGCCGTCGGTGTATATTTCTACCTTTTTCATAAATCGCTTCCCATACAAAATAAAAATGAATAATGAATAATGAATAATTAATGTGGATTTCCGAAAACGGAAATCTTCATTTTTAATATCTAATATATAATAGCACTAACAAATGCTGATTTCAATGTTTTTCCCAAAAAACTGTACCTTAATATGTTTACTTTGACAGATTTTGGTGTATAATAGTCTGTGCAGGCGGTAACATCTTGGAATTTTTGCGAATTTTGGCACTTTATTATAGTATTTTGCACAAATTTTCAGTTTGAGTATAATCATTTTGTGCAAATGGGAGAAAATATCTCATTTTTTTAGTGTCTGTTGACAAGAAAATTCTTCAATGATATAATAATCCTGCGCGTGTCTTGATTATTGGTATAGTTATGCCTACTTGACACCCCATAAATCAGTATGACCCACGGGAAACTGTGAGTTGTATATAAACATTTATCACCAAGGAAAGGAGAAACAGGATGCCTACCTTTAATCAGCTTGTAAAGCAGGGCAGAAAGGACAAGACCTACAAGTCCAAGACCCCCGTTATGCAGCAGGGCTTCAACACAATCAAGAACAAGCCCATCGATCAGCACTCTCCCCAGAAGCGCGGAGTTTGCACAAAGGTTTCCACCACTACACCTAAGAAGCCTAACTCAGCTCTCCGTAAGGTTGCCAGAGTAAGATTCACAAACGGTATGGAGGCGTGGACTTACATCCCCGGTATCGGACACAACCTTCAGGAGCACTCCGTCGTTCTTATTCGCGGCGGCCGTGTACGTGACCTGCCCGGTGTACGTTACCACATCATCCGCGGTACTCTCGATACTCAGGGCGTTGCAAACCGCAACCAGTCCAGATCCAAGTACGGCGCAAAGCGTGCTAAGAAGAAGTAATTAAAACCTTCCGGCACTACCCCGCAGTTAATCTGCGACTCCTCGAATAAAACATTTCAAATGTTGCGACGGTGACAGATGTTTATATACACCTGACACTTCTGCACTACGGAAATTCACTTTTCGAGTACCTATGATAACATTATTTTTAATGAAGGAGGGAAGTTCGATGTCAAGAAGAGGTCAGATTTCCAAGAGAGATGTACTGCCCGATCCTCTTTACAACTCCAAGGTTGTAACTAAGCTTATCAACAACATTATGCTTGACGGTAAGAAGGGCGTAGCTCAGAAGATCGTATACGAGGCTTTCGCACTCGTTGAAGAAAAGACCGGCACAAACGCACTCGAGGTATTCAATGAGGCTCTCGAGAACGTAATGCCTGTTCTGGAGGTTAAGGCTCGCCGTATCGGCGGTTCTAACTACCAGGTACCTATGGAAGTTCGCGCTGAGAGAAGATTTACTCTCGGTCTCCGTTGGATGACTCTTTATGCAAGAAACCGTGGCGAAAAGACCATGGCTGAGCGTCTTGCTAACGAGATCATGGATGCTAAGAACAGCACCGGCGGCGCTTTCAAGAAGAAGGAAGAAACACACAGAATGGCAGAAGCAAACAAGGCATTTGCTCACTACAGATATTAATCTGTTGCCCCTGCTAATACTGATAACATCAAGGAGATTAAATAATGGCTAGAGATTATTCCATTGAGCGTACCAGAAACATCGGTATCATGGCGCACATCGACGCAGGTAAGACAACTACTACCGAGCGTATCCTGTTCTACACAGGTAAGACTCACAAGATCGGTGAGACTCACGACGGTTCCGCGACCATGGACTGGATGGAGCAGGAGCAGGAAAGAGGTATTACAATTACCTCCGCTGCTACTACTTGCTTCTGGAACGACAACAGAATTAACATTATCGACACTCCCGGACACGTTGACTTCACTGTTGAGGTTGAGCGTTCTCTGAGAGTTCTTGACGGCTCCGTTACAGTACTTTGTGCTAAGGGCGGAGTTGAGCCCCAGTCCGAGACTGTTTGGCGTCAGGCTGACAAGTACCGCGTACCTCGTATGGCTTACGTTAACAAGATGGACATTATGGGTGCTAACTTCTACCGCGTTGTTGATATGATGAAGGATCGTCTTAAGGCAAATGCGGTTCCGATTCAGCTCCCTATCGGTGCTGAGCACACATTTAAGGGTATCATCGACCTCATCACTATGAAGGCTGACGTTTATTACGACGACCTTGGTAAGGATATGAGAGAAGAAGAGATCCCCGCAGATATGCTCGAAAAGGCTGAGGAATATCACAACGCTCTTGTCGAGGCTGTTGCTGAAACAGACGAGGAGCTCCTCATGAAGTATCTTGAGGGTGAAGAGCTCACCATTGACGAGATCAAGTCTGCACTCCGCAAGGCAACTATCGATAACGCTATCGTTCCCGTTGTTTGCGGTACTTCCTACAAGAACAAGGGCGTTCAGAAGCTTCTCGACGCTATCATCGACTATATGCCTTCTCCTCTCGATATTCCCGCTATCAAGGGTGTTAACCCCGATACCGAGGAAGAAGAGGAAAGACCTGCTGATGATAACGGCCCCTTCTCTGCTCTTGCATTTAAGATCATGACAGACCCCTTCGTTGGTAAGCTCTGCTTCTTCAGAGTTTACTCCGGTACTGTTGCTGCAGGTGAAACTGTTCTCAACTCTACCAAGGGTGGCCGTGAGCGTATGGGCCGTATCCTCCAGATGCACGCTAACGAGCGTAAGGATATCGACCGCGTTTACTCCGGTGATATCGCAGCTGTTGTTGGTATCAAGAACACAACAACAGGTGATACATTCTGTGATGAAAAGGCTCCCGTAATCCTCGAGTCTATGGAGTTCCCTGAGCCCGTTATCCGCGTTGCTATCGAGCCCAAGACTAAGGCAGGTCAGGAAAAGATGGGTATCGCCCTTTCCAAGCTTGCTGAAGAGGACCCCACATTCCGTACCTACACTGACGATGAAACAGGTCAGACCATCATCGCAGGTATGGGTGAGCTTCACCTCGAGATCATCGTAGACAGACTTCTCCGTGAGTTCAAGGTTGAGGCTGACATCGGCCGTCCCCAGGTTGCTTATAAGGAAACCATCCGTCGTGCTGCTGAGTCCGATACTAAGTACGCTCGTCAGTCCGGTGGTAAGGGTCAGTACGGTCACGTTAAGATCAGAATCGAGCCCAACGAGCCCGGCGCAGGTTACGCATTTGAGAACACTGTTGTCGGCGGCGCTATTCCCAAGGAGTTCATTGGTCCTGCTGAGGCAGGTATCAAGTCTGCTATGGAATGCGGTATTCTCGCAGGCTACAACGTAGTTGACGTTAAGGTAACACTCTACGACGGTTCTTACCACGAAGTTGACTCTTCCGAAATGGCATTTAAGATCGCCGGCTCTATGGCGTTCAAGGATGCTATGAAGAAGGCAGACCCCGTTCTTACAGAGCCTATCATGAAGGTTGTAGTTATTACTCCTGATGATTACATGGGCGACGTTATCGGTGACGTTAACTCCCGCCGCGGTCAGATCCAGTCTATGGATCCTCTCGGTGGCGCAACTCAGATCAACGCTATGATTCCCCTTTCCGAAATGTTCGGATACGCTACAGACCTCCGTTCCAAGACACAGGGACGCGGTCAGTACTCTATGGAGCCCGACCACTTCGCTGAGTGTCCTAAGAGCATTCAGGAAAAGGTTATGACAGCTCGTGCTAAGTAATTTTACAAAGCGCAATTTTAAAATTTAAATAAAAAAACAAAAAACATTAATTTTTGGAGGATACTAAAATGGCAAAGGAAACCTTTGAAAGAAACAAGCCCCATGTCAACATTGGTACTATCGGCCACGTTGACCACGGTAAGACAACTCTTACTGCAGCTATCACAAAGACACTTTCTCTCGGTGCTGGTAACGTTGAGTTCATGGCATACGACCAGATCGACAACGCTCCCGAAGAGAGAGCTCGTGGTATCACAATCAACACAAGACACGTTGAGTACGAGACTGAAGCTCGTCACTACGCACACGTTGACTGCCCCGGACACGCAGACTACGTTAAGAACATGATCACAGGTGCTGCTCAGATGGACGGCGCTATCCTCGTTGTTGCTGCTTCCGACGGTCCTATGCAGCAGACTCGTGAGCACATCCTTCTCGCTCGTCAGGTTGGCGTTCCTGCAATCTGCGTATTCATGAACAAGTGCGACCTCGTTGACGACGAAGAGCTTCTCGAGCTCGTTGAGATGGAGATCAGAGAGCTCCTCTCCGAGTATGACTTCCCCGGCGACGATATTCCGATCATCCGCGGTTCCGCTCGTGCAGCTCTTGAGGCTGGCAACGACGCTTCCGAAGCAGCTTACGCTCCTATCCACGAGCTTATGGCAGCTGTTGACGAGTACATCCCCACACCTGAGAGAAAGTCTGACCTTGACTTCCTTATGCCTGTAGAGGACGTATTCTCCATCTCCGGCCGTGGTACTGTTGCTACAGGTAGAGTTGAGAGAGGTACTGTAAAGGTATCCGATAACGTTGAGATCATCGGTCTCTCCGACGAGAGAAAGACAACTGTTGTTACAGGTGTTGAGATGTTCCACAAGCTCCTTCCCCAGGCTGAGGCTGGTGACAACATCGGTGCTCTTCTCCGTGGTGTTGCTAAGAACGAGATCGAAAGAGGTCAGGTTCTTTGTAAGCCCGGCTCCGTAAACCCCCACACAAAGTTCGTTGGTCAGGTTTACGTTCTTACTGAGAAGGAAGGCGGACGTCAGAAGCCCTTCTTCTCCGGCTACAGACCTCAGTTCTACTTCAGAACAACAGACGTTACAGGTACAATCGAGCTCCCCGCTGACGTTGATATGTGCCGTCCTGGCGATAACGTTGATATGACTGTTGAGCTTATCACACCTATCGCTATCGAGCAGGGTCTCCGTTTCGCTATCCGTGAGGGTGGTAGAACAGTTGGTTCCGGCGTTGTTGCTTCCATCATCGCATAAGTTGAACTAATACTTTGTTATTATCGGCCACGGGCGCAAGCCCGTGGTCGTATAATATAATCTTTAATTAAATACATTATCTTTGGGGATTGGTGAGATTCCATACCGGCAGTATAGTCTGCGAGCAATAGCTGACAGGGTGAGATTCCCTGACCGACGGTAAAGTCCGGATGATAAAAGATATGTGCATTCCTGTCCCCACTTGGGGATTTTTTTATTGCACTGCCCCCCTTATGAAAGGGTCTATATGAAAAACTCAAACGATCGTACCGTACATATTAAAAAGCTCTGCGCCGTGGCTATGTTCTGCGCCATTGCTTTTATAGTTTCTTTCTGCTTTCCCATTAAAGTTCAGTTTCTTACCTTTGACGCAAAGGATGCCGTTATCGCTATAGGCGGTATGTTCTTCGGCCCCATTGCGGCTCTGACTATGTCTGTCATAGTTCCCTTCCTTGAGTTCCTTTCCTTCAGCGAAACGGGACTCTACGGCCTTATTATGAATTTTCTTTCCAGCGCGGCCTTCAGCGTTAGCGCCTCTCTGGTGTATAAATACAAAAGAAGGATGTCAGGCGCAGTCCTTGGACTTGCGGCATCAATTGTTGCCACCGTCTGCATCATGATGTTAGCAAACGTCTTCGTTACACCATATTACATGGGCGTTTCAAGAGATGACGTTATATCACTTATACCTACGCTTCTCCTTCCCTTCAACGCTACAAAATCAGTTCTTAACGCTTCTCTCGTGCTTCTTCTCTACAAGCCATTTACTACTGCTCTCAAGGCAACAAGGCTCGTTCCAAGGAGCGCATCGAAGAAAGCTTCTCCCGTTATCACCGTTATTACGGTGGTATGCGCTGTCATTCTTCTTGCAGCTGCAATATTCATCTACACCCACGTTCTCGGCGGTTCATTCAGCTTTTTTGCGAAATAACTGCAAATACACAATTTGTCTATTGATTTAAAGCTTAAATTATAGTAAAATGTCCGTAATAAATATAGGTTGGTGCTTATGAAAAACAAGCTTATTCTCATAGTTTTCCTGTGCTCTATGATACCCATTGTAGAGCTTCGCGGCGCTATCCCACTCGGAGCAGGCATTTCCGAGATCCAATGGGTCTCCGAGCTTTTCAATATGAATCCCGGTGAGACACTTCCCTGGTGGCTCAATTACATAGTTTGTGTTATAGGAAACATGCTCCCCGTTCCCTTTATACTTCTTTTCATTAAGTCCATTCTTGAATGGATGAAGAGAGGCCCAAAGCTCTTCTCAAAGATCGCAACCTGGCTTGAGAATAAGGCAAACAAGCATTCTGCAAAGTTCCAGAAGAGTCAGAGCATTGCTCTTTTGCTCTTCGTTGGAATTCCCATTCCCGGCACGGGTGCGTGGACAGGCTCTCTCATTGCCGCGCTTTTCGGCATCAGAATGAAATATTCCCTGCCCTCGATTTTTGCGGGTGTTCTTCTTGCAGGCGCTATTATGACCCTTGCAAGCTACGGGATACTTGGATTTTTGAACGTATTTATCTGATATATGAAAACTTCCTCTGCATAAGCAGAGGAAGTTTTTTGTGTTCTTTCTATCAAATTTTGGTTTGTAGGGGAGATTGATTTGCGGAAAACTCTCCCTCGCGTCATCTTGAGCGGAGGTGGCTCGCTTGTGAGCCACAGGAGTCGAAACCCGAAGGGCAAATGCGGAGCATTTGGATCTCGCGGCGGTATATCTTAAATCTAAAGCATTTATGCCGCTAGATCCCACCCTAACGGGTGCCCTCCCTATGGTCGGGTTCGACTTCGCAAACAATTCACTGGATTGTTTGCTCCGCTCAGGATGACGGCGGGGGGGGATGCTTCGCTATGATCTATAATTTCAAACTCCCACATAAACCGTAATTTTACTCTTAAAGGACACGTGCTTTTGCATTATTCACTCTAATCAAATCTTACTAAGCACCCTATCCAATGCATATATAAATCTATCGGCATCGGCATCTGTAGTAAGAGGGCCTGCGCTTACTCTGACGGCTCCGTCTGCAGGAGTTCCGAGAGTCATATGGGCAAGGGGTGCGCAATGGAGCCCCGGGCGGACGCAGACGCCGTATGAGTCAAGCATCTGTGCCGTTTTCTGAGACGACACTCCCTTTATATTAAACAGCCATATGGCTCCCTCACCTTCGGAATACTCCCTGATCCTTACATCGTTTTCATAATGCGCTCTTATTTTTTCAATAAGGGCGCTTTCTTTTTTTCTTATATTCTCTTCCCCCACTCTCAGAACGTAGTCCATTCCCTGCGAGAGCCCTGCGGCTCCCGGAGTAAACAACGTTCCTCCCTCAAGCCTGTCGGGCAAGGATTCAGGCATTAAGGGCGAGCGTGAGTCTGAGCCGCTTCCTCCGTATATCAAGGGCTCCGGCTTTACCTCTCCTGAAAGCATTAAGAGTCCCGTTCCTTGAGGGCCGAGAAGGCCTTTATGGCCTGCTGTGCACAACGCGCTGATCCTTGACGCTCTCATATCTATCTTATGGCTTCCTGCGCTCTGGGAGGCATCCACTATAAACAGTATTCCCATAGAATACAGCATTCTTCCAAGCTCTTCAATAGGAAGGCAGATATTAGTTATATTGGAAACGTGAGTACATATCACGGCTCTTGTGTTCTTTCTTATAAGCGCTTTTACGTTTTCACAGATATCTCCCTTTGTCTTAAAAATACTGTACTCCACGTCCCCCTTTGCGCAAAGATACATTACTGGGCGCAGGGTGCTGTTATGCTCAAGATCGGAGATGAGCACGTGATCTCCCTTTTTTATAAGTCCCCTTATTGCAAGGTTCAGAGCGTGAGTGGCGTTCATTGTGAGAACTACGTGCTCCTCGTCCTCTGCACAAAAAAGCTCAACTGCCTTCCTTCTTGCTTCATACACGGCCTCTGAGGCATAAAGGGCCATTCTGTGGCTTCCTCTGCCGGGATTTCCGCAATAGGTGGCCATACATCTGTCCATCTCACGCCTCACGGCCACGGGCTTTGGAAAGGTTGTGGCGGCGTTATCAAGGTAGCATATATTCACACGTCTCTCCCGATAACCGTGCCATACTCAACGCCCTGCCTTTCAAAGTGCAAAATGAGCTTTTCTCCCATATGGCAAGGGTATGAAAGTCCGTATGCACAGCCGTTCTTCGTCATATTTCTGTCAAGGCTCACGATACGGCAATCAACTCCTGCCGCATTTGCCGCTCTTCTTGCTCTTTGAGCCGCGGTCATTGTTTTCATTGTTACGATACACATTATTTCTTCATTCCTTTCTTTTCTCCTTTTCTTTCCATCCCTTAATATTCTATGTTGCATTGGGGAGAAATGATATTTCAAAAGTTATACTATGGTCTTGCCGGAAAGGAGAGATCATTTGACAGAAAAAAAGAAAAGAAAAACCAAGGAAGAAAAGAAGCTATCATCGGCAATAGACACACTTGCTTCCATTATTGAAGCAAAGGCTTCCTCCATGCTTGACTGTATACGGGAAGACAGCGATTCTGTGGAAATAAAACAGATAAAGGAGCTTACGGGTGCCGTTAAGGATCTTTCGGCTCTGATTTGCCAGAAAAACGGCGATACATCCGAGGAGAGCAGCAGCACCGTTACAGTTATTTTCGAGGGGGAGGGTGAGGAATGGGCAAAATAGATATGGTATTTCCTTCGCCCTCCCCGCGACAAAGGCTTTTTCTATCTGACAGGCATCGCTACGTTGCCTTCGGAGGTGCACGAGGGGGCGGAAAAAGCTTTGCGGTTCGCCTTAAAGCCTCTCTTATGTGCCTTTACTATCCAGGAATTAGGATAATGATAGTTCGCCGCACATACCCCGAGCTTCGGCAAAACCACATTATTCCCCTGAAGGATCTTCTGAAAAGCAGTGCGACCTACAAGGAGACGACAAGGGATATGACCTTTGAAAACGGCTCCGTTATATCCTTTCGTTACTGCCGTAACGTTTCTGATATGGACAAATTCCAGGGCATGGAATGCGACGTTCTCTTTATTGACGAGGCTACTCAGTTTACGGAGGAGATGTACGACAGGATGAAGGCTTGTGTCAGAGGAGTCAATACATTTCCGAAGCGCATCTACCTTACCTGCAATCCCGGTGGGCGGGGACACGGATGGGTGAAGCGGCTGTTTATTGACCGCGGGGCAGGCGGATCACAGGACGACTACTTTTTTATCAAAAGCCTTGTTACCGACAACAAGGCTCTTATGAAAAGCGATCCGTCCTACATAAAAAAGCTGGAGGCGCTCCCCTCAAAGCTTCGCCGCGCCTGGCTTGACGGAGACTGGAACATTTTTGAGGGGCAGTTCTTTGAGGAATTCAAAAACGATCCCGCCCACTACAAGGACAGGCGCTACACACACGTTATCGACCCCTTTGAGGTACCTCCCGACTGGCAGATATACAGAAGCTTTGACTTTGGCTATTCAAAGCCCTTTTCCTGCGATTGGTGGGCTATTGACTATGAGGGCAGAGCCTACCTTATCCTACAGCTGTACGGCTGTACGGGGACTCCAAACGAGGGTTTAAAATGGGATCCCGACAGGATATTCTCTGAAATACACAAAATAGAGACTGAGCACAGGTGGCTTCGGGGAAAGAATATTCTCGGAGTGGCTGACCCATCGATCTGGGACTCCTCCAGGGGAGACGCCATTATTGAAGCGGCTGACCGTAATTTCGTTCACTTTTATCCCGGGGACAACAAGCGCCTCCCCGGCTGGATGCAATGCCACTACCGCCTATCCTTTGACTCTGAGGGGTATCCCTCCGTTTACTTCTTCTCAACCTGCAAGGATGCCATACGAACCCTGCCCCTTCTTTGCTACAGCGAGCGCACACCTGAGGATCTTGACACGGACGCTGAGGACCACTTTGCCGACAGCTTTCGCTATTTTTGCATGTGCCGTCCCATCCGCCCAAAAGTAAAGACGGAAAGCACAGCTGACTTTGACGACCCTCTTGACATTCTGAAAAACAACACTCGATATGAGAAATATTCTTACTAAAGAAAGGAAAACCAAATGAAAAACACGAAAAATCCAATTACAGACGACACTGTCAAGGCTTACTACGAAATCCTCGCAGCCTACAAGGCAGGCAAGGCCACCCTTGACGAAAGGATCATTGAAAACGAGGACTGGTGGAGAATGCGCCACGAAAGCAAGAACGGCAATGAAGAAACGTCCACGGGCTGGCTTTTCAATTCTATTATCAACAAACACGCTGACGCTATGGACAGTCTTCCCACTGCAAGCTTTCTTCCCCGCGAGGCGGGTGACGTTGCCGCCGCTCAGCTTCTTTCCGACGTTATTCCCGTTATTCTTGAGCAGAACAGATTTGAAAAGACCTATTCCGCCTGCTGGTATGACAAGCTGAAAAGCGGAACTGCCTGCTACGGTGTTTTCTGGGATCCTACCCTTGACTCGGGTATCGGTAACGTTGATATTCGCCGAATCGATCTTTTAAACCTTTTCTGGGAGCCGGGAGTTTCAGACATTCAGAAATCTCCCAAGGTCTTTCACGTTGAGCTGCAGGACAATTCTGTTCTTGCAGCTAAGTATCCTATCCTTGCAGACTCCCTCACATCTCCCGATTTTTTGGCAAGCAGGTATTATTTTGACGACAACACTTCCATTCAGGACAAGTCCTGCGTTATCGACTGCTACTACAAAAAGGCTATGGGCAAGCGTCAGGTAGTTCACTTTACAAAATTCTGCAACGGAATTTTGCTTTACTCCTCAGAAAACGATGAGCGATACAAGGACTGCGGATTTTACGATCACGGCAAGTACCCTTTTATCCTTGACGCACTCTATCCCGTTCAAGGCTCGCCCTGCGGCTTTGGCGTTATTGACGCTATGAAAAAGACTCAGGGACAGATAGATGCTCTTTCAAGTGCCATTGTTAAAAACGCACGTATGGCCGCCGAGAGAAGATACTTCGTTCGCGCCGACGGCGCTCTCAACGAGAAGGAATTTGCAGACTTTACCCGTCCCTTCGTTCATTACCACGGATCGGGCGATCCATCTGCCTCCATTATGCCCATTACGTCGCCTACTCTTTCGGGTGTTTACGTATCTATTCTCAAGGAAAAGATAGACGAGCTTAAGGAGACCAGCGGCAACCGTGACTTTTCTCAGGGCACTGCCAGCGGAGGTGTTACAGCGGCCGCGGCCATTGCCGCATTGCAGGAGGCAGGAAGCAAGACCAGCCGCGATATGATCGGCTCCACATACAGAGCCTTTGAAGAGGTATGCGAGCTGATTATCTGTCTTATCGCTCAATTCTACACAGTTCCCCGCTGTTTCAGAATCACGGGTCCCTCCGGGATACAGCGCTTTATTTACTGCTCAAAGAACGAGCTTTCTCCTTTATCTGCCCGCATCCCCGTTTACGATATTAAAATCAGGGCTCACAAGAAAAGCGCTTATTCAAGAGCATCCTCAAACGAGCTTGCAACAGAGCTTTACAAAATGGGATTATTCCTGCCCGAAAACCGCGCTCAGGCCTCACTCTGCCTCTCTCTTATGGACTTTGAGGGAAAGGACGAGATCCTTGCAAAGCTTGCAACCGACAAAAACTCATGACCAGCATTACATTTGTGAAATACAACGGGGAATACATATTTGAATGCCGAGGACACACGGAATACTCTTCTCTCGGAAACGATATCCTATGCTCTGCCGTATCTATTCTGTGCTACACTCTGGATGAGTATCTGAGACGGGCACAGCTCGAGGGAAAGATCTGCTCATATCGCTCAAATTTTGCACCCGGACAGGCTCTTATTTCATTTGAGCTTTGTGACACATATCCTCACAATATTGCGCTCCAGGTTGTCCAAGCGATCATTGACGGATTCGTTCTTCTTGAAGAAAGCTTTCCCGATCATATTAAGGCGGATGTTTGAGCGAAGTTTATAATCGCTTTTTAGCATTACAAATTACGGTTTGAGGGGGAGGAATATGTGGGAGGCTTTTTGGAAAAAGCCCCCACCACTTCCTAAAACATAGTCGACTATCATCGGTTCGATACACTCACCTCGATACTCTCCTTGTTTTAGTTACGTCGTTGAAAAAACGATACTCAATCGTTTTTTCTGCCTCCTCCCGCCAAAAACTTTCGAAAAATTGGTATAGATAAGGTTGGCAGGCAAAAGGTTGCAGTACGAAGTACTGCGGCGCGCAGCGCCTCCTCTGCAAGAAAAGACTCAAAAAATGAACGAGCTCATTTTTTGAGTCTTTTCTTTAGCAGAGCCTTTTGCCTTTTGTTCATTTTGTCAGTTTGAAGTTTTTTGAGAGTGCAGAGAACTTTTTTACAAAAAAGTTCTTTGCATCCATTCCCCTCCCCTCATCAAACCGTAATTTGTCTGGTAGCTTGATATATAGAAACGGACAACAGGATTGTCAAAGCCCTGTAATTTGCATAATATGTACTGAGGCGGCAGTTTTGCCCCTTGACTTACGGTCTGAAATAAAAAAGAAAGGTAACTAAACAATATGTCTGAAAATAGACAGTGCCCCTCCTCCCCTCGGGAAATGGTATGCATAGATACATACCGTATCCTCGATTCCTGCCGCGACAAGGATTGCTTTGAGGACGTTCGGGTATTTCTGACAGGCTACGGACAGGAGCTTATCGAGCGTGGATGCGCCGTTCGGGCAAAGTGCGCGCGCATCGTATGGTCATACATCGACATCGACCCCGTTCCCTTTAATCGCGGTTTTTATCAGCTCAACATTAAAATATACGTACGTATCACCGCCGAGGTATGCGTTTCCCCCGGCAATATTCAGGAGATCGAGGGTATTGCGGTTCTTGAAAAGAAGGTAATACTCTTTGGCAGCGAGGGTAACGTTTCCATATTTAAGAGCGAGGCAGGAAGCGGATGCTCAGGCTTCTGCCCCGGCTACGATAAGACGGGATGCCACCGCACGTCAAATCTTCCCATCGCCGTTATCGAGACAGTTGATCCCATTATTCTCTCTTCAAAGGTAGTCTGCACTCCCAAGATCAAGTGCTGCTGCATTTGCGAGGATATTCCCGAAAACGTTTGCTGCACGGTCAACGGAGATCTTTGCGACACAGATGGCGACAAGCTTGTTGTGACTCTCGGTCTTTTCTCTATCGTCCGCATTGAGCGTCCCGCTCAGTATCTCATTCACGCAACGGAATACTGCGTTCCCGAAAAGGAATGTGTTGAAGCTACGGACAACGATCCCTGCAAGCTTTTCCGTTCCATGTCCTTCCCTGTCAGTGAGTTCTGCCCTCCCTCTGTAGGTACGCTGGGCCACAGCCACCCCTGCTCTGCTGACAACGGCAAATGCTCCTGTAAGGGATAACGAAAAAGCACCCCATGGGTGCTTTTTCGTTATGTATCAAATTACGGCTTGACTTAGAAATATAATGAGTACTTGTAGGGCCAGCGTTTCTTTACTTATTCAAATCGGGTTCGGCTCGTGTGCAAGCAAAGAGATCATTCGGCGTTTTCGATGAGCCATTTTACTACGCTGTCATTTTCATTAGATCCGATTATGGCTGTAGCAATCTCTTTTAATTCGGGGGCGGCGTTCTCTACAGCGTAGCATTCATCTGCGGCATTGAAGAGAGATATATCGTTTACCCCGTCACCGAAGGCTACTATTCTATCGCATCCGAAAATTTCTTTAAGCTTAAGGGCCCCCTTTTCCTTTGTGGCGTCTGTAGGTACGAGCTCAAGGTAACAGTCAGAGGAATAATTATCCTTGTAAAAATGGCAATGGCAGAAATCCTTCATCTTTTCATATAGGGGCATGAGCATTTCTTTTTTATTACAGCAGCTCACAAGAAATATCTCACCCTCGTAAAGATCAGACACATCCCCGAGAAAAGCACGCTTATCCCCTGCCCTTGTTCTGAAATACTCCTTTGCACCTTCGCTTTCAAGGTGCTCTTTCGTATATGCAAATCTTTCCTTGCCGCCAACAATGGCGTAAACTCTGGGGAAAATGCCTATACCAAGGGCAGTATCAATGATAGCTTTGCTTTCTTCGCCTGCAAAGGCATTGGAAACAAGTCGCCTGCCGCTTTTCATGTCAACGATAAACGCGCCGTTATAAACTACTGCCACAGATGGCGCCTTTACCTTTTCCATGACCTTGGCGGCAGTAGAGGCTGATCTTGCCGTGGCATAGGAAAAGCATACGCCCTTTTCGATTATTTGATTCAGCGCTTTTGCAGTATAGTCCGAAAGGGTCTGATCGCACCTGAGAAGCGTTCCGTCAAGATCTGTTATATATAAGGTCTTCATATCGTTCTCCATTGTTTTATACATATATTCTAACAGAGGTTGGGGATAGTTTCAATATTGATTTGGTTGAATGTGAAAAATAGCAAGAATTTCGTCCATAAAGCTGTATTTTACGAAATTGTCAAATATTACCAATTATATTCCGTCAAATTTGTGCACCTTAAAAACTGGTAATTACTTGCAATTATTTCCATTTTATGGTAATATCTAATTACCAAATATTACCACCTATGGAGAGTTAAACATGGAGAAGATCAAAATACTTATAGCTGATGAAAATTCCGAAAGCAGAAAAAACCTGCGCGAAGCGTTGCTCCGCGCAGGTCACAGATACGTTGATGAAGCCACAAACGGCGAAGAGGCCTATCAGAGCATTACGAGGAACCACCACGACATCGTTATTGCAGACGTGTGGCTCTCGAAGCTTGACGGAATCGGTCTGATCAGACAGACCCTTTCTTATTCCTTCGGTCAGGACAAGCCTCCCGCATTTATTATAGCATCTCTTGTTACAAATCAGAATATTTTTATTGAAGCCGCCCGTGCGGGTGCTGCGCTTTGCCTCCCAAAGCCCCTTGACTACCAAAGCCTTGCAGACCACATTATTTCAATCTACAGAACTCGCGCCGAGGGAGCTATCACTCAGGGAAGCACTAATGCCGCTCCCCCCGATATTGAAGCTCAGGTCACAAAGATCATTCATCAGATCGGCGTTCCCGCACATATCAAGGGTTATCAGTATCTGAGAACTGCTATTCTTATGACCATCAGTGACAGCGATATCATCAATTCCGTAACAAAGGTGCTCTACCCCTCTGTTGCGAAAAAGTATGCTACCACCACGTCACGCGTTGAGCGTGCTATCCGCCACGCCATTGAGGTTGCCTGGGACCGTGGAGATATTGACACTCTCAACTCATATTTCGGCTACACAATTCAGAACAACAGAGGCAAGCCCACTAATTCCGAATTTATCGCAATGATCGCGGACAACCTGAGACTTAAATATAAGATTCACTGACCCTTATATTCAAGATCCTTTCCGTCGGAGGAAAACACTATGGTTCCCATTTCATCAGTTCTGTAGCAGATAATGTCGTACCGTTCAAGCTTCTCCAGAGTTTCTCTGTGGGGATGTCCGTACTCGTTATCAATACCGCAGGATATGACTGCATATTCGGGATCTATACATTTGATGAACTCCGTTGAGTTTGAGGTATATGACCCGTGGTGTCCCACCTGAAAGATATCGGCATTCAAACCGTTGTATCCGTATTTTTCAACCATATCTTTTTCGGAGTGTGTTTCTACGTCACCTGTAATTATAGCCGATGTATTGCCAAACTCTACCTTTGTTACAAGGCTGTAGTCGTTATAATCACGGAAGTCCTCAAGAGGTGAAAGTATGGTGAACTCAATTTCTCCTGCTGTGTAGCTGTCACCGGCTATTCCCTGTATCAGATTGATGTTTGCATCCTCTATTGCATCAAGAAGCTTTGTAAAGGTATAGGTGTCGCTGTCAGCGTCACTCATAATGATATTCTCAACATAGATGCTTTCGATTATCTCATCAGCTCCGCCTATGTGGTCCTCATGGGGATGGGTGAGGATCATATAGTCGATCTTATCGGTATAGCTCTTTACGTATGTTGCAAGGCGCTCTGCGTGACTCTGGGTTCCCGTATCAATAAGGACTGCGCTGTCTTCGGTGATTATCATGGTTGCGTCGCCCTGCCCAACGTCGATAAAGTGAAACTCGCACTTGCCCGAAACGTCTGCGTTGCCAAGGCCAAATACCGCATCGAGAATGTAAAGTATCACAAACACAGTGACCACGATCGCAGTTCCCGTTGCGGAAAGCTTTAGTCCCCTGTGATTTCTTCTGTTATTATTATAATTCATATTTCAGTTCCGTTCTTTTTGATAGGTAATTATACCATATTATACCCCTTTTTTCAATGATTAAATTAAATCACCGGAAGTGTATGCACCTATAAAAAGCACTTCTACCCGCTTTACAAAGCAAGGAAACTGTAATAATATAGGATCTCCACCAAGAGAATTCAAATTATGTCTATAAGTACATATATTCCTTTTGTGAAGTTTTTTGGGAGTGCAGAGGACTTTTTTACAAAAAAGTCCTTTGCATTTAGAAAGCAAGAAAGCTGTTGCATTAATCTGCAACAGCTTTCTTATATAATTCTTTCAATTCATCGCGAATGCCGTCTTTATTGGATTCGATCTCCTCAAAGCCGTAGAATATGCTTCCCTTATAGGTCTCCTTTTCCTTTGCGTATTCTACCTGATCGGTCATGATTCCCGCAGGGCTTTCCCAGTCCTCATATCTGTATGCGCCGTGGCACACAAAAAAGGGAATATCAGTGTCCCCGAGCATATAGTCCCACCAATCGCAGATAGCATCATAAGACGCTGCAGTCTCCTCAGTCCTCCAGTAGATCTGAGGTGCGATATAGTCTACGTATCCGCCCTTGACCCAGGCAATAGTATCACAGTATATATCTGAATAAGACTGCGCGCCGCGGGTGGTGCTTCCGCTTTCGTCGCCGTATCCGTTTTTCCAGATACCGAAGGGAGCAACTCCGAAAAGGCAATCCTCATCATAGGTCTTGACTGTATTATAGCATTCCTTGATAAGCTTGTTTACGTTGTCACGGCGCCAGTCACCCTTATCGTCAAAGTCCTTGCCGTACTTTGAGTACGTACCGTCATCGTCAAAGGGTGCTATGGTCTTGTTCCCTTCACTGTCAGTTTCATACACGGGATAAGGATAAAAATAATCGTCGAAAACTATACCGGCAATATCGTATTTCTCAATAAGCTCCGCAATTCCGTCACATACAAGCTTCCGCACCTCAGGAATTGCGCAGTCGTAATAGGTCTTGCCGTCGGCATACTTCACGGTCCAATCCGGATTTTTTCTTTCAGGGTGGTCGGGTGCCAGGTCATCCACATCTCCGCTGACTGCAGCTCTCAGGGGATTTATCCAGGCGTGGACATTTATTCCCTTCTCCCTTGCCGCCTCGATCAGGTATTCGAGAGTATCAAGTGTGAGCTCGCCGTCGGTAGATAGATATCTTGACACGGGATACAGCACGGAATCATACATAGCGTCTGAGGCGGGGCGCACCTGATAGAAAATAGTATCAAGGCCTGCATCGGCGCAGGTGTCTACGATATGATCAAGCTCTGCTTTAAGCTCAGCCTTTGAAAGGTCGGGGCGGGATGGAAAATCTATATTGGTTGCAGTTGCTATCCACACGCCGTTCATCTCGCTGATCTCTGCCCTTTCAGGCTCCGGAATATCCTCAGGCTCGTCCCTTTTGAGAATGAGAGCAAGTACTACAGTTACCGCAACAAACAGCACAACAAATGCCGCAGATATTGCAGTTATTATATATAACGTCTGTTTGTCCATTTTATTTATCTTCATAACTTCACCGTCCTTCACTCTATTATACTTTCAAGCAGTCCTCTGTATGACACATATTTTACCGCAAAATCCTCGGTATGTCAAGAAAGGGGAATATACTTGAAATTTTTGTCAAAAAACACACAATTATTAATTATTTGCTTATAGTTAGTACATATTTCAATGATATAATGACAGTCCTTTCGCTCCTCTCGCGAAAAACAAGGCGCAAAAACGTCTTGTTGTGAATGCTTTGTTACTCCGGCATTCCGTTTTCAATTGAGATGGGGCTTTTTTGCTTTTTCAAAAAAGCTCCGATGAAAGGAGTTGATCATTTTATGATCGAGCTGAACAACATCAGCAAAACATTTAAGATCGCCAAAAGGAACGCAGGTATGAAGGCAGCGGCAAAGGCTTTATTCTCCCGTGAATACACGGAGATAAAAGCGCTTGACAGCGTATCCTTCTCTATCGATGATGGCGAAACGGTGGGCTATATTGGCCCCAACGGTGCAGGAAAAAGCAGTACGGTGAAGGTTATGAGCGGCATCCTTACACCTGACAGCGGAAGCTGCACCATTGACGGACTTACCCCATGGAAGGACAGAAGGCGCCACGTTCAAAACATCGGTGTGGTTTTCGGACAGCGCAGTCAGCTATGGTGGGACGTTCCCGTTATTGATTCCTTTGAGCTACTTCGGGATATATACTCTGTTCCCGAGGAGCGCTACAAGAAAAATCTTTCTGAGATGTGCGAGCTTTTATCTCTCTCGGAGATATTAAAAACTCCCGCACGCCAGCTGAGTCTTGGGCAGAGGATGCGCTGTGAGATAGCGGGAGCACTGCTCCACGATCCGAAGATCCTTTTTCTTGATGAGCCTACCATAGGTCTCGATGCTGTTTCAAAAATAGCAGTTCGTGATTTTATCAAAAAGCTCAATCGGGAGAAGAACACGACAGTTATCCTCACCACCCACGATATGCAGGATATTGAGGCACTGACTGACCGCATCCTGCTTATAGGTCGCGGAAAGATACTTCTTGACGGCACACTCTCAGAGCTCAGAGCTCGAACCTCAACGATTCGAAAGCTCACAGTTACCTATTCCGGCGGAACCGTTACCCCGCCTGCAGGTGCTGTGATCATCAACGACCGCGGCGGTCATTGCACTTTATCCGTTGATACCGGCGTTATCAGCGTTTCAAGGGTAATTCAAGAGATCGCCAAAACCTCCGATATCACAGACCTCGCCCTTGACTCTGAGTCAACGGACGAGCTTGTTGTATCGCTGTATCGGGAGTTTGCCATATGAGATCACCTGTTATATTTAACCCCTTGAAAAAATACCTCAGCTATTTTCGTATAAGGTTTAATACGGGAATACAGTACAGAACAGCAGCTATTTCGGGACTTGTCACTCAGATTTTTTGGGGCATCTTCAACGTTCTTCTGTACAAGGCATTCTACGAAGGCGATCCTACGGCATTTCCAATGGGTATAGCCGAGACTACCGCCTACGTTTGGCTCAGGCAGGCTTTCTTTGCACAGTTCAATCAGTTTTCGTTTGATGAGAGCATATTCTCGGATATTTCCAGCGGAAACGTTGCGTACGATCTTGCCCGTCCGATGGATATCTACAGCGTTTGGTACTCAAAGCTAATTTCAATGAAGGTATCAAACACTCTTCTCAGGTTCGCTCCTATTATCATCTTCTCGCTTTTGCTCCCCTCCCCTTACGGTTTGTCACTACCATATAGCTTCAGCTCTTTTATGGCGTTTTTAATCACTATGCTTCTTGCGCTTTTGAACCTTTGCGCGTTGCAGTTAATAATCTACGCACTGACGTTTCATACGCTGAACTCAAAGGGCATCAGAGTGATATTCGTTTCCATCGGAGAGCTTTTCAGCGGAAACCTTATACCGTTGCCTTTCTTCCCCGAAAAAGCCCGTTTGTTTCTTGAGCTTTCCCCCTTTGCAGCTATGTCAAACGTTCCTTTTCGTATTTACAGCGGCAATATAAACGGCAGTGAAATATTGATCTCCATGACTTTACAGGTATTCTGGCTTTGCGTACTGTTCATTACGGGGCGGCTTCTCACAGACCGTTCACTGAAAAAAGTCGTCATACAGGGAGGATGAATATGAAACTGTATTTTAAATTCTTTTTATTAAGTCTTAAAGGAAGAATGCAGTACAAGGTTTCATTCTTTATGACTATGCTTGGTAACTTCGTCATTGCCTTTTCCTCCTTTGCCGCCGTATTCTTTCTCATGTCAAAATTCAATACGGTAAAAGGCTTTTCCGTTAACGAGGTGTTTCTGTGCTACGGTATCGTATCATGCTCGTTTTATTTCTCTGAGTGCTTTTTCAGAGGCTTTGAGGGATTTTCGGGACTGATCTCAAGTGGCAGGTTTGACAGAATACTTCTCTTTCCGAAAAGTGAAGTATTCATGACTCTTTGCAACGATATTGAGATATTCCGCTTAGCGCGTCTATTTCAGGGCATACTTGTTTTTATTCTTTCCCTCGTATCATCGGACATAGAATGGACAGTTTTGAAGACAGTTACCATATTCTTTATGCTGTTATCCGGTATCGTACTGTACAGCTCTTTTTTCATACTTGAAGCAGGTATATGTTTTTTCACCATCGGCAGACCCGAGGCTTTAAACATCTTCACTTACGGCACACGGGAATTCGGAGTGTACCCACTTGGCATATATGGGAAAGAAGTAATGCGGATATTCACATTCGTTTTTCCGCTGGCGCTGGTACAATACTATCCACTGCTTTACGTGATCGGAAAAAGCGATAACGCGCTTTATTGCCTCCTTCCTTTGATCTCCTGTATCTGTGTTATACCAAGCGCAGTGTTATGGAAAACAGGGGTGCGTCATTATAAATCAACGGGGTCATAATGGAGAATAACAAAACATAATCAAATTACGGTTTATATGTCGCTTTTTTGTAAAAAAGCTCCGCAAAAAACTTCAAACTATGGGTAATATAGAATGACAAAGTATACCTACAGACAACTAATTAATCCCTTTTTTGAAGTTTTTCGGGGAGGAGGCAGAAAAAACGATTGAGTATCGTTTTTTCAACGACGTAACTAAAACAAGGAGAGT